>JAVBSK010000005.1:0-3611 GCA_031556755.1 Bacteroidales bacterium
AGTCACTATTTTAACATCCGATATGCCATTTTCTCTCAACATCTTTTCAGCAATATCTCTCCCGTTCAATCCTCCTCCTATGGAAATTTTCGAATATTCCTTGAATTTCCTCTTTAAATTCCACGAAACTAACCAGCTCGCAAGAGCTATACCAATAAATAAGATCCAGTACATAAAATTAAATTAGCGTGTTTCTATACTTAATAAAAATAAAAGCAAATGTTAAAAAATCTTTCTTAGAACAAAGAATATGCCAGCATTGTTTTATCTGACATTGTTTTTTTATTTGTTTTTATTTCAGTTATAATTTTGGTTTTTCAGTAAAATTCTATCTTACAATGGTCTGCTCTCTATCCGGGCCTAAAGAAACTATCTTGATATTTACATTTAACATCTCTTCGAGGTAAGATAAATATGCGTTGAATTCTTCCGGGAATTCGTTCTCTGTCTTCATTTTTGTCATGTCAATCTGCCATCCGGGCAATTCAACGAAAACTGGTTCCACTTTATCGGATATCTCAAACGGGAAATCTTCGGTTTCCACTCCATCTATTTTGTAAGCGACACAAGCTTTGATTGTCTCAAAAGAGTCCAATACATCACTTTTCATCATGATCAATTGAGTGACTCCATTCAACATAATGGTATAACGAAGAGCTACCAGATCTATCCATCCACAACGACGGGGACGTCCTGTGACAGAACCGTATTCACATCCTATATCACGCATTTTTTGTCCTGTCTCATCAAACAATTCAGTAGGAAAAGGCCCGCTTCCAACCCTGGTACAATATGCTTTGAATATTCCGTAAACTTCTCCTATTTTTCCCGGGGATACACCTAAGCCGATACAAGCTCCGGCGCAAACCGTATTTGAGGATGTTACATAAGGGTAGGATCCGAAGTCGATGTCCAACATAGAACCCTGTGCACCTTCCGCCAGAATTTTCTTACCTTCCGCCAAAGCCTTGTTGATAAAATGATCGCTATCTATCAATTGAAATCTTTTCAGACATTCGATTCCATCAAACCAATCTTTCTCAATGGATAACAAATCGTATTTGAAATCGAGTTGTCTCAATATTTCTTTATGACGGGCAACTGCCTTGGCGTATTTTTCTTCAAAACCAGACAGAATATCTCCAACTCTCAAACCGTTGCGGCTAATTTTATCCGTATAGGTAGGACCGATTCCTTTCCCTGTTGTGCCGATTTTATCAGAACCTTTGGCAGCTTCATATGCTGCATCCAACAAACGATGAGTAGGTAAAATCAAATGCGCTTTTTTTGAAATCAACAGGCGTTTGGTCAAGTCATGCCCGGAAGACTCTAACTCCGTCACTTCCGACTTGAAGAGAGCCGGATCCAAAACCACTCCATTGCCAATAATATTGATCTTTCCTCCTTGAAATATTCCCGACGGAATGGAGCGTAAGACATACTTTTGTCCTTCAAACTCCAATGTGTGACCGGCATTGGGACCTCCCTGAAAGCGAGCTATCACGTCATATTCCGGAGTCAAGACATCCACAACTTTGCCTTTTCCCTCATCACCCCATTGTAATCCTAGCAAAACATCAGTTTTCATTGATCTAATTATATTGTATTATTTTATTATTTTTTAGAAAGCGCTATCTTTTTTTGTTTAAGTATTTTAGCGCACTTATTACAAATTCCGAAGATATACAGGCTATAATGAGATGGGGTAAACCGTTTTATCTTCTTCCCTTGAATCAATTCTTTCAAATCCGAATCCTTATATTCCTCGACATGATTACAATGTACACAAATCAAGTGATGGTGAAAATCATTGTTATAAGCTCGTTCGTAATATGAAAGATTAGATCCGAACTGGTGCTTGAGCACCAACTTGCATTCCGTCAGAAGTTGCATCGTATTATACAAAGTAGCCCGACTCACCCTAAAATTCCGGCCATTCATCGCCTCATAAAGGGAATCCATATCGAAATGTCCGTGTTCCGAATAAATGTAGTCCAAAATAGCATATCTTTCTGGCGTTTTTCTACAACTTTTAGCCGTTAGATATTCTGTAAATATTTGTTTTACAACTTCTCTTGTTTTATCTTTATCCATGAATCATTAGTCGGATAGGGTAGCAAAGTTAATCCTTTTTAAATTAAAATAAAAACTGTTCAGGAATAATAAAAATGAAATTCCGACCGAATCTCTTCGTAAGCAGTTTGTATTTGAGAATTTAATTCTATTTCCTCCGCCCTCAATTTTTCCATTATTTTTTCCGAAGCGGAAAAAGATTGTCTTCCTAATTTTTTCAAGGAAGAAACAGTTACATTTTTAAGCAGTAAAGAATCTGAACACAAAGCCTTGATTACCAAAAGAAAATACTCATCTTCCGCATCTAACGGAAGAGAATAATTATTCATAAAAAGCCTTGCATAAATTAAAAATCCGCAGATACAAGGATATAATTCTGTCGATTGAAGTAATCCCCGTGCATTTTCTCCGGCATCAGGAACTTTTGAAAACAAATTAGCGGAAGCCTGCTCCGCTAATTCCAGATTATCAATGCTCTCCGCCCATTCATTCGTATGTACAAAGGTTGAAGACGGCTGAATCAAAGTAGCCAGTATTTTGAGTTCCCGGACATTTTCTCTCCACAGATTCTCCGCCAAACCCGCATCAGGAACATATTTTCCGGCTATCTTCTTCAAGGTTACAACAGGGACACCGAAATTCAAATTATAAAGGAGGCCTTTGTTCCGCATAGAAGCGGAATTAACACCATCCATTGCCAGTCGCAGTTTTTTTCTTATTTCCTGAATTGTTTTGTCCACAAAAAATAATTTGAAAAGTTCTACATATTATTAACGGGGACAAAGTTAATTATATGTGGGTAAAGTTGAAAATTCTTTGGAATAACGTAACATCTGTTCCATGAAATTTTCATCATAACTTATTTTTACATCAATGATATTTCCGTTATTGTCTTTGATTAACTCATATTTCGGGTTCATCATTCCTTTGTCTGTCGGCAAATTCAAAGCTTCATACCTGTTCAGTACTTCCTGATGCAACTCCTGATCTATATTCTCTCCATATTTTTCAACCAATTCTTCTGCCCTTTGATAATTTCCCAGGTATATTATTTGCTGTATTTCAGAACTTATCTGAGCAAAAATCTGTCTCATCTTCTCGTAATTGTTGATAACGACATATGTTTTTCCTTCTCTTTTTACCAACTCAACTACTTTTTCAGAAGTTCCTTTATCCAATACCCAACGAGTAGTAAACAGAATACCCAGGATCTGAGAGTCTTTCGGTTTTTCTCCAATATCAAAACGCCCTAACATCGTAATTAAACCCGACATCATATATTTATAATATTCTGTCTTGTAAACATTTTCAACATTATCAACCAAACCTAGCTCCTCCAGTTTGGTATCCGCCAGAAAATATAATCCTAATACATTGGCATATGACTCACTCATAATAGAAGCATATACGCCCAATGCATTTTTACTCACACCCTTCGCTACGCGCCTGGAACCATATCCCAAACAATCATGCAAGTCTGTCCGCAGATTTTTACTATTATATCCATACTTTTCAATTCTATCTATTTCATCTTTGCT
>JAVBSK010000168.1:0-4376 GCA_031556755.1 Bacteroidales bacterium
AAGTGAATGACCGCGTCAAAATTATACTTATCAAACACGCCTGACAATGCGTTCTTGTCAAGAATATCTACTCTATGAAACATGGGGCGCACACCAGTAATCGCCTGAATGCGATCGACAACCTCTTCCTTGGAATTGGAAAGATTATCGACAACAATCACTTCATACCCCGAATTTTGTAGTTCTACAACGGTATGAGAACCTATATATCCAGCCCCTCCTGTTACTAAGATTTTTATTTTCATTGTTTTATGTGGATTTAGATTATGAATATATTGAACAAGTTGTAAAAGTAATATTTAAAGTGAAAAGTAGAAAGTCAAAACTTAAAAAATTATGCCAATCCTCTAATTTTCCATCTTTATAAATTCTCCATCCATTTTGATTTTACCCTCATCCGCCAAAAAACGGACGGAACGCATGATCAGTTCTTCCGGATATTCGGGAATAAATTGAATTATTTCCCTTATGTTAGCTGCAGAATTATTTAATTTCAGTAGTATCTTATCACGAATAAACCGAAAAGATTGATCATTTAGTTCCTTTTTCCGTTTATTCAGGCAAACATCACATTGTCCGCAATCTTTTACATTTTCTTCTCCGAAATAACGAAGCAATAATTTACTCCGGCAAATGTCCCTGTTTCCATATTCAACAATTCCGTTGATTCTGTCCGCAAGTCTATTCTTCCTTTCTTCGTAAACTGTTCTGGGAATGGATATATACTTTATCTCCTCCCGACTCTGCAAATAGGTAATAGTCGGCGTTTTTTGTGCCGGAATGTAATGTATAATATGTTGTTCGGATAGGCTCTTCAGAATTTCATATACCCTATGGAAAGCCAATCCTGTCCGGTTAGCCAATAATTCTTCGTTGACATACACATAATCCGTAAAGAGACCGGAGTAAGATCTCAGCACAATCTTCAATAAATTTTCCGTATTTTTATCTTCATTCGAGTACGTATATAAATCGTCCCTTGTTACCGTAAAAATAAGCCTTGATTGTCTTTCCGACTCTTCGGTATATTCAAGATATCCGGAAAGTTCCAGTAATTTAAGCGCATGATGAACTTTAGTAAAACTGTATTTAAATACCGTACAAAACTCTTCCAAGTGAAAATTTTTGGTCAGTTGAAAGCCCGAATGAACTGCGATTTGGAAGTAGCAAGACAATTTTTCATAGACATCCTTGATGAAATCTCTGTCCGGAAATTCATCGTCGATTCTTTTTTTCAGTCGGCCTTCATCATTTCCGGAATAAAGCGCTACGGCATAGGATTTCCGTCCATCGCGTCCGGCGCGTCCAGCTTCTTGAAAATATTCCTCCAATGAACCGGGCATTTCATAATGAACCACGACCCGGACATCCGGTTTATCTATTCCCATTCCGAATGCATTGGTACAAACCATAATTCGTATCTCTCCAGATTTCCAGAGATTTTGCTTGAGAGTTTTTTGATCGGAAGTTATTCCTGCATGATAAAAATCTGCACTGACACCTTGCCGTTGCAGCTCAATGGCTAAATCCTGAGTTCCTTTGCGACTCCGCACATAGACGATTCCGCTTCCTTTGACATGATGCAGAATATTCGCCATCTCAAACAGCTTATCTTCTGTTTTCCGAACAACATAAGCAATATTCTCCCTTTCAAAACTTTTTCTAAAAACATTTTTATTCCCGAAAAGTAATTTTTCCTGAATATCATCCACAACTTCCGGGGTCGCGGTTGCCGTCAATGCTAACACCGGCACTTTCGGCAAATGTCTACGGATGTCTGATATTTTGAGGTAGGAAGGACGAAAATCATATCCCCATTGAGATATACAATGCGACTCATCCACAACACGCAGGCAAACATTCATATATTGCAACTTGGTCAGAAATAGTTCTGTAGTCAGACGTTCAGGAGAAATATACAGGAATTTATAGTTTCCGAAAACACAATTCTCCAAGTTAACAATCATTTCCGCCCTACTCATACCAGAATATATGGCGGTAGCCTTTATCCCTCTCTGTTTAAGATTATCCACCTGATCTTTCATCAATGCAATCAAGGGAGTTACAACCACACAGACACCTGCCATCGTCATCGTCGGGACTTGAAACGTAAGAGACTTTCCTCCTCCTGTGGGCATCAATCCCAAGGTATCTTTTCCTTCCGCAACGGAAGCTATAATCTCTTCCTGTAAAGAGCGAAAAGCATCATATCCCCAATATGTCTTAAGCGTTTCGAGATAAATACTCATTTCATGATTCTCGTATATCTTTTATCAACAGTTGGATCGTAGTTATTCCATTATATGTATTTTCTTCCACCGTATAACAAATATCAAACGGTTTCTTCGATTTGACAATGGGCATGAATTGTTCCATATTGAATGCAATGCCCTGCACGACACTATCCGAAGAATCATCAAACATTTCTAATTTGATATGCTCCAAATCTTTACCTACCAATTTACTGGTTCCAAAATCTTTCACTCCCAATGAACAAAAGACAGGTTTTTGATTTTCAGGACCAAATGGATTCATCTTTTTGATATCCGAAATCAACTTAGAATTTATTTCTTTGAAATTCAAACAAATATCTATATCTAATGTTTGAGTCATCTGTTCTTCCTCCATGTATTCATCAGCGAAAGATTCCAACATCCCGATAAAAGTGTCAAGCCGGTCTTCTTTCAAAGTAATTCCTGCAGCAAAAGTATGCCCTCCAAAATTTTCCAATATATCCTTACAGTTCTCAATCGCTTTATAGATATCAAAACCGGTTATGGAGCGGGCGGATCCGGATATGAATTCTCCGGAACGAGTCAGAACAATGGCCGGTTTATAGTATTTCTCAGTTAAACGGGATGCCACGATTCCTATTACTCCTTTATGCCAGCCGGGATTGAATATGACAATTATTTTCCGCTTCAGGATTTCCTGATGTTTTTCCAACAGAAGATTGGCTTCTTCTGTCGTTTTTTTATCAAGTTCCCTCCTGTCTTCATTATACTGATTGATATTATCACTTTTTTCCCTGGCGTCATTTTCATTTTTGGAAAGCAGAAGATCGACAGCTTCTTTGCCATTCATCATTCTTCCTGACGCATTGATTCTAGGCCCTATTTTGAAAATAATATCACTGAGTTGAATCTCTTTTCCTGCCAACCCGCAAACATTGATAATTCCTTTCATTCCATTGCTTGGACTGTAATTCAACTGTCTGAGGCCATTCGAAGCCAATATCCTGTTCTCTCCCGTAATCGGTACAATATCGGCAGCAATACTGACAACCACCAAGTCAAGCAAACTCCTCAGTTTGGAAAACTCAATATTGTTATTTATCGCAAAAGCCTGCATGAATTTGAATCCGACTCCGCAGCCGGAAAGATGTTCATAAGGATAGACGCATTCGGGACGCTTGGGATCCAGGATAGCCACGGCATCAGGAAGTTCATCCCCAGGCATGTGATGATCACAGACAATAAAATCAATACCTAAAGATTTGGCATAAGCAATTTTCTCAGTAGCTTTGATTCCGCAATCAAGGGAAATAATCAACGTCACTCCCGCATTGGAAGCATAATCAATCCCTTTATCTGAAATCCCATAACCTTCATCGTATCTATCAGGAATATAATAATCCAGGTTAGGACTCCACGAATTTTGTTCCAGAAATTTATACACCAAAGAAACGGCAGTGGTGCCGTCGACATCATAATCCCCGTAAATCAGAATTTTTTCCTTGTTTCCCAATGCTTTTTCCAATCTCTTCACGGCCTTATCCATATCTTTCATAAGAAATGGATCATGCAAATCCCTGAGAGTCGGATTCAGAAAAGAATGGGCGCTTTCCATCGTTGTTATTCCCCTCTGCAACAACAATAATGACAGAGATGGACTGAATTCTAACAATCTTGCCAATTCATCTCGTTTAAGTATTTGTTCTGGTGTTGGGGGTTGATAATTCCATTGTTTAGTCATTATATATTTATTTTTTCTTTTTTTCTCTCTAAAACCCGGACGTATCATGCTTTATTCAAGAAATACACATTTGGCTTGAATTTTCTACTGATCAAAAAAATCACACAACACGATACATCTCCTACTAACAAGGATTGTAACACTATGAAAACAAGAAAAATACCATAAACATAGATTACATCCCAAAATAAGAACTTGTAAAGTTAATACATATAACGATTCTTCTGATGAAATAATACAAATATTTTACACTCTTAGTGAAAATAGATCTCTATAAAGTCTGTTTTTTTCTAAAACCAGAAACAAATCAGGAGTGAAAGAAACTCCGAAGCACATCCAAGGATTTAAGTTCCGGAAATTCGACCAGATGTAGTTTATAATATTCCAGGATACGACAAATG
>JAVBSK010000344.1:0-5200 GCA_031556755.1 Bacteroidales bacterium
TTGACCGGAGTAACTGCAACAATTAACTGTTCTGATTTTGAATACGGGAATCCGAAAACAATCGTAAAGGATTATGGAGACGATCTGAAAGAAACAACATCAATAGACTATTTGAATGTCTATTCAGATAGTAAACGAATACTGGGTTTACCACAGATTATACAAAAAAAATCTACACGTTCAGGCTCTTCATGGATAGACAAACAAACATTCGAATACAATAATGGCTTTCTGCCTTCGAAAAAAACGGTTTATACCGGAAACATCGGAACTTCGAAAATATCGGAAGAATCGTTTACTTATGATGGTTTTGGTCATGTGCTGACATCTTCTTTGAAAACATATTCTTCCGAAAACACGTTGACATCAACCAATAATTATTCTCCCGATGGGCGTTTTCTTATCCGGAAAACAGATCCGCTTGGCTTATCGGTCAGCTATGAGTATTCAAAAACAGGCTTGTTACTTTCGGCTAAAGACCACAAAGGAAACATCACTTCTTTCGGGTATGATTCTTTCGGGCGCCAGACAAATCGGAAAAATCCGGATGGAACTGTCGAAACGACTTCATTATCATGGGAGAATTTAACCTTTCCCCCTGCCTCCATTTACTGTATCACTCAAACGGCAACGGAAAAACCAAGTGTAAAGACATGGTTCGATTCGGATGGAAGCGAAGTCAGAACCTCCATGACCCGGATGGACGGGAATGCAATCAAAACAGATAAGGTATATAATATCTTAACCGGCAGATTGGAAAAGAAATCATTACCGTATAAAGGAGAAAGCACATCCTTATGGGATAATTATGAATATGATGATTATGGACGACCTGTAAAAGTCAGGTATGCTTCCGGAAAAATCGATTCCCTGAGTTATTCAGGCAATACGGTTACGGAATATAAAAATGGAATGGCGAGAACAAAAACCTTCAATGCAGCAGGAGAATTAGTTCTGGCATCAGACCCGGGAGGAGCTATCACCTATAACCTGCGTCCCGATGGGCAACCGTCATTTATTGTCGCTCCCGGCAATATCACCACCAGTTTTTCCTATGACGACTACGGGCGGCAATTGTCTATCAACGATCCTTCGGCAGGTTTGCAAATTTTCGGGTATGATGCCGCAGGAAATCTCAACAGGACTACCGATGCCCTCGGACGGAAAGACAGTCTGGTGTTTGATGCTTATAACCGATTAATTAAAAGTATAAAGCCGGAGTTTACATCAACCTATATTTATAATCTGGACAATCAGTTACAATCGGAATCTTCAACCAACGGCACCTCGCATGTTTTTACTTATGATCATTTGGGGCGTGTGTTGACAGGAAAAGAAATTGGTGTTGATGGATTGTGGCTTGAAAAAAGTTATACTTATTCAACCTCTGGTATTCAATCGCTTTCTTATTCCAATCCGTCGGGAACAATTGCGACAGAGCAATATGTTTATACCAATGGTTACCTGAAGGAAATCCTTCTCAACGGACAAACTTCCATCTGGAAACAAACCGCAGAAAACGATTTCGGGCAGCCCCTTGCTGCCAACACAGGGCCTTTGGCAAGAACTTACGGATATGATTCTTACGGCTTGCCGACAACACGAACGGCGGGTAGTTTACAGAATTTCTCATACGAATTCAGTCCGCAAACAGGAAACCTCAACTGGAGAAAAGACAATAAACAGCTTCAGATGGAAAATTTTGGCTACGATAACCTCAATCGGCTGTCGACAATCAATACGTTTACTTCGGCTACTTACGACAACAAAGGGAATGTAACCGCCCGTACGGGAATGGGTAGTTTCGAATATAACCGTCCGGATAAACCCTACGCAATCACTGATGTCGTATCTTCGGGGAATGCCATTCCTTTGCGGAACCAAACGGTTAGCTACACTTCGTTTAAACGACCAAACTCTATCACGGAAAATAACTACCGGGCGACGTTCACATACAATGGGAAGTGCCAACGGATAAAAATGCAGATTACCAACAATGGAACAAATTATCTGACCCGTTATTATTTAGGAGGTTGCTATGAAAAAGACATTACATCTTCTACCACCAAAGAAAAACTTTATTTGGGTGGCGACGCCTATTCCGCGCCGGCGATTTATGTGAAACAGGGTTCGGGCAATTGGAATATTTATTATATTTGCAGAGACTACCTGGGCAGTATCACCCAGATCACCAACAGCAGCGGCTCGTTGGTACAGGAATTGAGTTACGATGCCTGGGGGCGCTTGAGGAATCCGGCTACACAAGTGGTTTATACGTCCGGAACGGAACCGGAACTGTTTCTGGGTCGCGGTTACACCGGTCACGAACATCTCCCCATGTTTGGTTTGATCAATATGAATGCCCGACTTTATGATCCGGCAACCGGACGGTTCCTCAGTCCCGATCCCTATGTGCAGGCGCCGGACTTTAGCCAGAGCTTCAACAGGTATAGCTACGGGTGGAATAATCCGATGTGTTACATCGATCCTGATGGGGAAATCATCTTGTTCATTATCGGAGGAGCCTTAATCGGTGCATATATAGGCGCTTCCATTAAAGGAGGTTCATTCAACCCAGCTAAATGGGAGGGAAAATGGTGGCAAGGTGCATTGTGGGGAGGATTGGTAGGAGCGGTAGCCGGCGCCGGAATCGGGACGATTTGGACGGCCGGAGGGACTATTAGTCTTGGAATAGAGGCTTATGGCTTAAACCCGGTCACTCTTATCTCGTTTTCCAAAGCCACAGCAAGTACCGGAGGACTCGTTACCATGTCGATTGGAGGTGGATTAGGGCTTGGCAGTGGTTTGACTTATACTTTTGGGAAAGACAGGAATCCTCAATCCGGAAGCGAAGGAAGAACAATAGAACAATCGGTCGATTTGGCGATTGGGAATGCGAGAATGCAACATGAAATTTCAACACAAAGCAGTCTTGGTATTGATTTTTACATGGGTACGGCATCAGGAACTGTTTCAGAAATATATTTTAGCAAAGAACTGAATACATGGATGGGTAAAAACGGAAAATTCTACAACCAATCTTGGGGTGGAAACAAATACACAGGAGGAAAATTTAAATATGCTCAAAAAATTTCGACTCCTTTTAAGTGGGGAGGAAATATTCTTGGAGCTTATGGAATAATAAATTCAATAGATAAAGGTTTTTCTGGTGAAATTTCAGGTTATGAAGCAACCGGAGATGTAGTATTTGGAGGCGCTGCCATGTATAGTGGGTTTTACGGAGGAGTTGCCAATGCATTTTATAATTTGGGAAAAGAATATGGACCTATGACGACTTACCTTCGTTGGGAAAGGGAGCAAAGATACAAATCAGAACTTATCGAATTTTTAAGGGAGGAGGGGTATTTCAAATGAATTTTTTTGAATATTTATTTTGTAGATTGCATTGGTGGTTTACTAAAATAATTAAGGAAAAAGATATTCCAATAGGAAGTTCTATTATGGGACTATCTATGTTTCAGTTATTCACCTCAATTCCATTTGTTTGTTTTTTTTATGTGTGGAGGTATAATTCATATCATATTTCTAGTAGTCCTTTAGGTAATAAAATTTTTTTTATCATTTTTTTCATCATTTTTTTCATCAATTATTTCTATTTTAATAAGAAAAAATATAAAAAATTATTTGTTGAATTTAAAAAACTGCCTGTCACTTCAAGAAAGCAGAAAGATATATTTTGTATTATATACATAGTAAGTATAATTGTTATTTATATTTTATTGATGATATATTTTAGGTCTAAAAATCTGTAATTTTTGTTCTATTATGGGAGCTAAACGAGGAGATATATCCGTAGAAGAAGCAACCGAAGATGTTATTTTCGGAGGAGTTGCCATGTATAGTGAGTTTTACGGAGGAGTTGCTAATGCATTTTATAATTTGGGAAAAGAATATGGACCTATGACGACTTACCTTCGTTGGGAAAGGGAGCAAAGATGCAAATCAGAACTTATCGAATTTTTAAGGGAGGAGGGGTATTTCAAATGATTTTTTTTGAATATTTATTCTGAACGAACTATTGTAAAATGAATCTATATGAAAATTAGAAAAAACATTTTGCTTATAGGGTTTTCCTTGATAGCAATTCCATTCATGGCTTTTGACTGTGATTGTAGTGGTAGAGATAAACATGAGTGTATTACATTTGTAAATAAATCTAATATTGAAATATATGTTTCTTGGAGCACTAAACCAATAAGTACTCCAAACGATACTATTACATATTGTGGCAATATAGAAACTCCTTTGATTCCGGATAGTAAGTTTGATTTTGGATATGGAGTCATTGATACATGGGATGATTTTTTCTGTGCAAGACCTTATGTTCAATTTATGGTTTTTTCAGAATCATATAGCCTTGAAGACTGCACAGAAGAATATCTTAAAGATTTTACAGAAAAGCATCAGCTCAAACGTTATCAATTAACAAAAGAAGATCTGGACAGGATGAATTGGACGGTGGTATATCCTCCGGAAGAGTAATTGAGAAATTATTTCGTCTACTGCTGGGCGAAGCGTCTCGCTTCGTCCGGTTAAAGGCAAGTCTCTGACTTGCAAAAACAAAAGCGTTCTTTGAAAAAAGATAGAAGAAGCGCGAATGGGGAAGACTGGAGTCTCTGTCGGAGATGAATCTCACAAACCGGGGGTATCTGGGGCGTTGACCTGTTCGTTCAGGCACTGGGATTCAGCCTGAGCTTTAACAGATACGGAAAACAAGATAAATTTTCAAAATAAGATTCTTCTTATTACCTTTGCGCCAAATTGAACTAAAAAATACATTCCAATGAAGATTAACAATTGATAGTTGGTTTAAAAGCCGACATTTTCACCATCGTTTTGAGATAATATATCGGTTTTCATCTCCGAATCTTCGGATCCTATTAATTGTATTCATGAGTATAATCGTAAGTGAGCTCTCTTATCACTACCCCAATCAATCTTTTTTATTTGAAAGTCTGGATTTTTCCATTGAAAAAGAATCCAAAGTAGCTATTGTCGGTCACAACGGTATTGGAAAATCAACACTTTTAAAACTACTGTCCGGGAACCTGAGTCCTTCTGAAGGTAATATATCAGCTTCTTCCAAACCATTTTATATTCCTCAACATACGGGAACTCTCAACATGGAAATTGCAGATGCATTGAGAGTCAACGACAAACTAAAAGCAATGAATGCGAT
>JAVBSK010000167.1:0-3055 GCA_031556755.1 Bacteroidales bacterium
TAGAAGTTGTTCCCATCATTCGTTGGCTCTGTGTCTGGATGGCTTTTTTGCCTATATATATTCTTTATAACCATTTATTGACGATGAAAGGATATTCCGGAGTAATTTTATTTTTGTCTTTATTGCTTGGCGTTTTAACTATATCGGGTCTTATACTGACTGTTTCGAATGGAATTTTAACCATGATTGGAGTGAATATGATTCTTAATTTTATAATCCTGCTCCTTTTTGTTATAATCACTAAAACCAAACTGAAATATTCCATGACTGATTTTGTTAAAGATACTTTTCCGTTCGTGATTGTTACTCTTTTTTCTATGGCGGCGGCTTATTTTATTGTCATGAATTTTCATCATATTTACGTGACTTTATTATTGAAAATTATTATAACGGCTATAATTTATGTTGCCGTAATGAAATTTGCGAATGTTGTTATATTTAAAGAAGTAACAGGTTTTCTAAAACAAAAGATTATGACGGGTCGTAGAAATGAGAGATAATTTTCTTATTTATCGTATCTTTGCCAAACGTCTGATACATAAAAACGGCTTTAGTTAAGGATGAAGGCAAATGAAAAAGTTTATGATATTTATAATGGAGAATTGTCTAAGGATGAAGTTCCTGGGTTATTGATGTGGATAACTCCTGGTTCCAGGGTGTTGGAATTGGGCGCCGCCACCGGTTATATGACTAAATATCTCAAAGAAGTGTTGGATTGTAGGGTTACGAGTATCGAAATCAACCCGGAAATGGCGCAGAAAGCAGAGATGTATACCGAAAAAATGATTGTAGCTGACCTTGATACGGGCAACTGGGAGGAGCAATTGACCGGAAAGTACGATTTTGTTGTTTGTGGGGACGTTTTAGAACATTTGCGCTATCCGCAGGAAACATTGAAAAAATTGACTCGTTTTATTCATCCTGAAGGTTCTGTTTTGACTTCAATCCCGAACATGGCTTACGGTGCTGTAATCATGTGCTTGATGGACGGAGAATTCGAATATCAACAATATGGTTTATTAGATGATTCACATATTCATTTCTTTACCCGTAAAAGCATCAAAAAAATGATGGATGCTTGTGGCCTGATGTGTGTGGATGAGAATAACCGGATTATTCGTCCCGGAATTTCAGAACTGAAAAAATTCTTTATAACTCATCCCAGTTCTTATTTATCTGTTTTTGGACAAGAAGATATGCATATATATCAATTTATCAGCAGATGGACATTTCGGGAAAATCCGTTAGAAAAAAAACAGTTCAGCGGGACAAAATTGAAATGTAGCAAAAAAATACTCCTGTTTTTTGATGATATAAATGATTATGTCAGCTTTCGTTTTGGCGTTAAATTTTGTTTGCCAATATTTATGAGACGGCTGGTACGTAGGTAAAGAAATTTTAATGAACTTTATATGAAATTGCTTGGAGTGGTTGTATTGTATTATCCTGATGAGGATTTGAAGGATAATATATTATCTTATCTTCCTTACTTGGATGAGTTGATTATCTGGGAAAACACTCCGGTCGAAGATCGTAAAGACGTACAAATTAGGAAAAGCGAGTGTTCAACAAAGATTACCTGTTTAAGCTTGGGAAGAAATGTAGGAATAGGAAAAGCCTTGAATGAGGCTGTTAATTATGGAATAAGAAATGGATATTCGCATATTCTTACCATGGACCAAGATTCTCGATTCCCTGATTTTGATAGCTACAAACAGGAGGTGATGAAATTAGAGGATGATAATTCTGTCGCTGCATTTTCTGTCAGTTTTTATGAAGTAATGACTTTTCTCCCTGAAAAATATATAGAAGTTGAAACTTGTATTACTTCAGGATCCATTCATCCCTTACAAATTTTTCAAAAAACAGGTACGTTCAGAGATGATTTTTTTATTGATGCCATTGATACGGAATTTTCATTTCGGGTGCGTAGAAAAGGATATAAATTGATCCGCTACAATCAAATACTAATGGAACATAGGCTTGGAGAAAATATTGTCACACCTTTTCTTTGGGGAAGGTTGGAAACTCCCAATTATTCGGCTCACAGGACATATTATCTGGTAAGAAATACTTTATTGTTGATAAAAATGTATCCGGAGTATAAACAACCTTTCACTCATTTTAAAAATATCTTCTACTGGAGGACTCTCAATATCATCTTTGTGGAGAAAGATAAATTAGCCAAGTTTAGGGCAATGGTAAAAGGTATTTATCATGCTTGCATAAAAAAAACAGGAGAATAGGACAATGAAGAAAAAAGTAAGTATTTGTATTCCAGCCTATAAACAAGTGGATTTTTTGCGCAGGTGTCTTGATTCGATTTTGATTCAGAACTATACGGATTTTGAAGTTGTTGTATCCGATGACACGCCTACGGATGAAATAAAAGATCTGGTTTGCAGGTATCGAAACCTCCCTATTATTTACTGTCACAACGAAAAACCATTGGGTTCTCCCGGAAACTGGAACAATGCTATTCATCTTGCTAATGGAGAATATATTAAAATAATGCATCACGATGATTGGTTTGCTCATCCCTTCTCTTTACGAAAATTCGTAGAGATGCTGGATGAAAATCCTGATGCTGATTTTGCATTTTCAGCGAGTCGGGAAATAGGTAAAGACATGTCTAAGAAACTTTCAATAAAAAATATAGAAAAGAAATTTTTGTGTAATAATCCGGATATTTTAGGCTATGGAAATATGATAGGCACTCCTAGTGTCACAATATTCAGAAAGAAAAAAAATGTGTTTTTTGACAATAAACTTGTTTGGTTGGTGGATATAGATTTTTATATTCGTATCTTGAGAAATAATAAATACTTTATTTCAACCAAAGAAGAATTAGTTTGTGTGGGAAATGAAGAAAGTCGAATAACTAATAAGTGCATAAACGATAAATCTTTGATTTCATGTGAAAATAAGTATGTGCGGGAGAAACTTTCTTTGAAATATGGGTTTAACTATCCCATTTATCATTTTATAAGATACACAATCATACTTAGCATCAAAAAAAAGCTACTGAGAAGAAAATACCATGAAAAAATATGAG
>JAVBSK010000229.1:0-4386 GCA_031556755.1 Bacteroidales bacterium
TGATAAATATTTGCAGACTTCATGTAAACTTTTGTTCTCAAATCTGATTTTATCTTTTGTCCAGATACTCGCTAAATCCATATCTCCTTCTGTTATGGATAGTGTTTTTTCACTTTTGTCATACAATGCTTCTTCTCCCGGTTTGAGGAAGACATTTTTTTCGTAGGATGTGTGCATCGAAATAGAACCTTCAACCAAACTCACTTGTATTTTGTCGGCGGAAGCATAAGAGCAAACGTTGAATTCTGTTCCATGTACTTTAATGGAGACGTCGTTGGCATTCACTAGAAACGGAACCTGATTATCATGTCTCACTTTGAAATAAGCTTCTCCTGTTATATTCACTTCTCTTTGGCTTGATTTTTTGTTGAGTTGATAGCTTAGAACGGTATGAGCGTGTAACATTACTTCACTGCTATCGGGTAGGAATATATTGATTTTATTATCCTCTGTTGAATAGGTGATATATTTTTGAGAATCGGATTCCTTGAAATGATGAGTGAATACAAATGAGACGGAAAGTATAATGGCTGCAACTGCAGCAACTTTGGCAATATATCCGAAATTAACTTTCCTGAATTTTTTCTCCGGAGTGGTATGCTGTCGGATTTTGGCTGAAAGTTTTTCCCAATAATATTGTACGTCGGGTTCATAGTCGGAGGATTTCTCCTGTATGTTTTTCCATACGGTTTCAATTTGCCGGAATAGTTCTTTATTATTACCGGTTCCAATCCACTCGTCAAATAGAACTTCATCTTTTTCCTGTATGTCTTGACGAAGTTTGGATATGATTAAATCCCAAGGGACATTGCTTTTCATTATCTGATATTTTTTGTGCATTTCTATATGTGTGACACAAAAAATAATAGCAACCCTTACGTGGATTTTAAAAAATGAAAAAAAAATTATGAAAGTGTGTTTTGAGATAGAAAATGTGGGTTATTAGATTAAATGGCATCAATACGGAAAATAGCATATTTCCCGAAATGATTAAAGTGCCGGGATTAGCAGATGGATTGTTTTTCGCAAGGATTAGTTGTGAAAAAAATACAACTTAGCGCGGTTAACAAAAGTAATTTCAATTGTTTCATGGTAGATATTATGATAAATTTATTTTATTTTAAATCCATATAACTCAAGGGTATATATGTATAACACACAAGAATGGGGTAACTCTTACGTAGAGTTGAAGAAAAATTAGAATAAATAGTAATATGCGTCACCGAGGAAGTCTTTTATTCTTTTTAAGGCTTTGGTAATCTGAGCCTCCACGGTTTTTACCGAAATATTTAATTTATTGGCGATTTCCTGATTGGATAGATTTTCATTTCTACTGAGTTGGAAGATTTCTTTGCACTTTTCAGGCAATGCACACACAGCTTCCTGTATGAGCTGGAATAGTTCTTCTTCTTCAAGAGAAGTAATATCCGTCTCAAGTGTGTCTGCGTCGATTTCATTTAATGAAACGTTCTTCTTTTCCTGACGTAGGGTATTTAACGCTCTATTCCGAGCAGCCTGAAACAGATATGCTTTAAAAGAAAGTTGGATTTGCAGCTTTTCCCTGTTTTCCCAAACATATAGAAAAATATCCATGACTAATTCTTCTACAATTTGAGTTTCAGAGATAAACACATGTACAAAACGACATAGGGGTGTGAAATAGGCTTCAAACAGTTGTTTAAATGCCGATTCATCTCCTTCCCGGATTTGATTCAGTAGCAATATGTCGTCGAATTTTTCTGCCACAATATGCTTGTATATAATATCAAAAAATAGTCCAAATACATCATTTTTTCAAAATAAAGATAATTATAGTGAATAAATTATGTTTCCCGCTTTTTTATAGGCAAAGATAAGACCCTGAAATTAATTTACAACATAATTTTAGAATAGAGTCCATATAGTTTTTTTAATCCGAGGGAGATTGAGTTAGTGAATAGTTTCGAAAAAAAGTAGTGATTAAAATGCTAATGTATTAAATTATATGCTGTTAATATTTTTTTTCCTATTTTGAAGATTCTTTTGTGATCGAGCATATAATAATTAAAGAATCGTTAAAAAATCATAAATAGTGCATCCGGTTAATGTTTCGGATAGTAATCGTTCTTTGTGTTGGAAATC
This sequence comes from Bacteroidales bacterium, assembly GCA_031556755.1. Classification (GTDB taxonomy): domain Bacteria; phylum Bacteroidota; class Bacteroidia; order Bacteroidales; family Azobacteroidaceae; genus JAIRVZ01. The sequence goes on from JAVBSK010000229.1 coordinate 2,122, forward strand.
AGAATGTGTTTGTGATTTGTTTGCATTTCAATAATACTTTCCTTTTGTCGGATAAGATAGTCGCAAAAAGATAAATATCTCCGCCATCTTTCAGATTTAACTTTTTACGTAGTTCATCTATCCGGCAAGGAAAATTTCTTATACTCAGGTTGGCTTGTTTTAAATCTTTCATGTGAAATTTCATTTCGTTTTTATTGAAAGAAAAAGCAGAAATAAGTTCGAAAATTCTTCCGGGAAAATCTTCGATGAGTTTATTTTCTGTATATAAATGACTGTCCCGGTGCAGCTTCTTTAATCCGTATTTCAATGAAATTGACTTGTAAGCTCCGGCTTTCATGCAAGAAGCATTGGGTTCGTAAATATATTGTTCGGGTTGTTGTGCGTAGGAAATTGCTGTTTCTTCCTGGGATTTACGGAAAGTAAAGATTTGTGTCTTGCTTTTTTGTATGTTCACACAATGTATCTCAGGCTCTTTTTCACGGCTGTTTTCTGTCGTGTTCAGGATGTAGATCAGTTCTTTACATTCTCCATTGACGCTTATGATATGAATCGCTCTGGTTTCCGGTAAATCTTGCAGTGCTGAACTTATATCCAACATCGGAGACATCTTGATAATCACGCAATTTGCTTTTGTCAATAATTTATCTTTGATTTCAAGTACATTGGGTTCGCAATCCTGAAGCGTAACTACTTTTCTTCCTGCATCTGTCCTGCGTGCAGGATCAATATATATATAATCCGCTTTTGACATTTGTAATAGATAGTCAATGGCTTCTGAATGTATACTTTGGATGTGATTTAATCCCAGTGTTTGAAAATTCTTTGACGCAATTTCGTATAATTCCTGTTGCTTTTCCACATAAACGACAGATTCAAACCGAAGAGAAAGGAAGGCGCAGTCTACTCCGAATCCCCCTGTTAAATCCACCAGCGAATGGCCTTTAAATAACTCCCCCTTGTATTTTGCCGTTGCTTCGGAAGAGCACTGTTCCAGAGAAAGATGTTTGGGATAGATAATGTCGTTCAATTCATACCATGATGGGATTTTGGATTTAATATTTTGACGTCCTGCGATTTGCGAAAGAGCATAAGATAGATCTACATCTTTAGCTTTTGAAGAAAACGCTAATTTTCTGACATCTTCAAAGCGGTGCTCTAATATGAATCTTTGAGTCCTATTCATCTTTTATCGGTTAAGTAAGCAAAGAGCGATTTTTATTTTCTCGTCAGTAGGGATTCTTGCGTCGATCCAATGGATATGGAATCCTCTGCGTTCCATCCCTCTGAACCATGTCATCTGGCGTTTGGCAAATTGATGAATAGCAATTTCCAACTCGGTAAACATATTTTCGAGAGGTAATTTGCCTGTCAAAAACAATGTTACATATTTGTATTCCAATCCGTAGTAAATCAGATCTTCTGCCGGGATTCCAGAATCAAGTAAAGACTGAACTTCCTCAATCATGCCTTCCTTTAACCGGCTTTTCAGGCGAAGTGTAATTTTCTCTCGTCGGGATTCTCTGTCTATGTTGACACCGAGAATCAAACTGTTAATGGGATTGTATTTGTTGGTTTCCGGGTTTTGGGAAAGATAAAACTCTTCAATCTCAATGGCACGAACAGTTCTTTGGGCACTGTCTAGGTCAGTCGTGTTGTGCAGAGGCTTGTAGGAATGAAGTATGTTTTCCAGTTCCTTCATTGTTTTCCCCTTTAAACGCTCTCTTAATCCTGGATTCTGGGGTACATCGAGCAGTCGGTATGCTTTCAGGACGGATTCAATGTATAGCCCAGATCCTCCGCAAAGAATGGGGAGTTTTTGCTTGGCATGGATTTCATCGTATGCCTTAAAAAAATCGGATTGGTATTCAAATATATTATATTTATATCCGGGTTCGCGGATATCTATCAAGTGATAAGAAATCGCTTTTCCGTTAACAATATAATCGTTTAAATCTTTTCCTGTTCCGATAGTCATTCCCTTGTAAATCTGACGGGAATCGGCGCTGATGATTTCCGTGTCCAAGCGGTTGGCCAATGCAGTTGCAAATCCGGTTTTTCCAGAAGCCGTAGGGCCGAGTATTGTAATCAGTTCGTAATTCATGGCGTAAAGATAGCACTAAAAATAACGAACTGAAACAACTCTGTCCAACATAAAAAAGGTAAGTATGCCTGAACGAATAAAAACGAGCGAATACCGATAAAATGTATTTATCTGAAAATCTTTATCCGACTTTCCAAGGGTTGAAAATCTTTATTTCCGGGTAA
>JAVBSK010000088.1:0-4469 GCA_031556755.1 Bacteroidales bacterium
CAATGTAATTTCGTCTATAGAATTCGATTGTCAGTTCGACCAGTTCAGAAACTGAAAAAGTGGCGCGGGGTACATCGTTTGAGCGTCGATTCAGGCAATAGGCGCAATCATAAATGCAATGATTGGTCAGCATGATTTTCAGTAGGGAAACACAGCGTCCGTCTTCGGTAAAACTATGGCAAATACCCCATCCCGCAGCGGAGCCTAACGATTTGCCAGGATTCTTCCGGGTTGTTCCGCTTGAGGCGCAGGAAACATCATATTTCGCCGCCTCGGCCAAGGTCTGTAGTTTACTGAATATTTGCGGGTTCATTCTTCAGCTTATTTTATACTGATACCATACCTTTTATATGCGGATGAGGGTCATATCCGGTCAGTTCGAAATCTTCAAATTTAAAGTCAAAAATATCTCTGACATCAGGATTGATTTTCATTACAGGCAGGGTTTTGGGTTCCCGACTCAACTGTAATTGAACTTGTTCCAGATGGTTGGTGTAAATATGAGCATCTCCAAAAGTATGAACGAAGTCTCCGGCTTTCAAGGATGTGACTTGCGCCATCATCTGGAGTAATAAAGCGTAGGATGCAATATTGAAAGGTACACCGAGGAAAATGTCAGCACTGCGCTGATAGAGTTGGAGACTAAGTCTGCCGTTCGCCACATAAAACTGGAAAAAAGCATGGCAGGGTGGGAGGTTCATATTTTTGATATCTCCTACATTCCATGCACTGACGATAATCCGGCGGGAATCAGGATTATTTTTGATCATATTGACTACTTCCGTAATCTGATCTATATGCCCTCCTTCGTAATCAGGCCACGAACGCCATTGATAGCCGTATACATGTCCCAGGTCGCCATTGCTGTCCGCCCATTCGTTCCAGATCCGGACACCGTTTTCGTTGAGGTATTTGATATTTGTATCTCCTTTGAGAAACCAGAGTAGTTCGTGTATGATTGATTTCAGATGTAGTTTTTTTGTAGTCAGAACAGGAAAACCTTCTTCCAGATTAAAACGCATTTGATGTCCGAAAACACTGATAGTACCAGTTCCCGTACGGTCTTCTTTTTGAACTCCTTCCGAAAGCACCCTGTTGAGTAGATCTAAATATTGTTTCATTGTTTTGTGTGATATATCTTGCAAAAATATAAATAATTTGTCCACAAAATTCATGTTCCTGCATGAATTATTTTTCAACCGGAATCAGGCTGATTCATTGACTTGCATATCAACCGCTTGTTTCAGTTTTTTGTTGAAAAAGATATATATGCTGAGAAAAATCAATAAAATACCACAGATGAAAAACAATATTTCCACTTTAATTATATCTCCCAAAGGCCCGAAAAACAACATTCCAACAGGCATCACTCCGGTGGCGACAATTTCTATCAATCCGAAGATTCTTCCCTGCATATTTTGTTCTACTTTTTTTTGAAACAAAGTCATTTCAACCGAACTGAAAAACGATACCGATATGCCGATCAGAAACATCATCGAAAGAAACAGATAAAAATTCGGCACTGCCAGGAGGCTGCTTGTAAGTCCGATGATGAAACAAGAAAAGGCGATTGTATTGATGCCGTTTTTGAATCCGCCCCACCAGGCAATGATTCCTCCTCCTAGCATCATCCCTCCGCTGAATGCAATTTCATTGGCGGTTAATCTCCATACTTCATCACCAAAACTACGAACAACAGCTATCTGGCTTAAGAAAGCAGCCGGAGTGATAAATAGAAAATAAAAAGTATACAGAATGAGCATTTCCTTTACAAAAATATTTCTTTTGCTATATATCAAACCGGCTCTCAGATCGTCGTAATAACTGGTTTTTTCTATTGATATTTCTTTTTTATATGGTTTTACCGGAATTGTTATCAGGATAAAGATAGCAATCAAAGCAGTAACGACATCAATGAAGAAAATATTTTCCATTGGCATGACGGACAAAAGTCCTGCGCTTACTGCCGGAGCAAGTAACATGATAATAGATTGTAGACTCCCTCTCAACCCATTGATTTGTATGAGATTATCCGTTGGAACCATTTGCGGGATGATAGCTCCTATCGCTGGAGTTTGTATTCCTGATCCGATAGAACGTATTCCTAAAATAAGAAACATCAACCAAAAATCCTGATATCCTAACAGGAAAGCGATAGCCAGCATCAAAGTAAACAGAGCGATTCCTGCATCGGAAAAAATAATCAGTAGTTTACGATTGTACCTGTCAGCCCATACCCCGGAAAAGATAGAAATCAAAAGCCGGGGAATAAATATACACAAAGTACCGATAGTCATCATTACGCCTGATTTGGTAATCAGTGTGATGTGACAGACCAGAGCAAATTCAACCAAAGAGGAGCCAAACAATGAAATTGCTTGGCTTGCCATGAAAAAAGAGATGTTTTTTTTCCAGTCTGGATATGGGTTTTCGTTTTGCATAATTATAGAGCCATTTTTATCCAACGTTTCGTGGAGGCAAACGGTTCAATGACAGTTGATAATGGTGAGCGGATTGCCGGAAATATGAAAGTGGTAGTATTTACTCCTAACTTATAACAGCTTATCGTATTTCCAGAGCTACAATCGCTTTAGCGGGTAATTGAATTTCCAGTATCCCTTTTGTGATCTTAGCACCTTTGAAATCAACAGGTGTAACTATCTTGGGGTTTTCAAACGTATTGTGATCGTTAATATTTTTGGATGTCAGCAATTTTCCTGTAACCTGATTTGATTTCAATCCGGATAAATTCAATTTGATATCTCTGCCGGATTCCAGATCTATATTGGTTAATGTGATGTGAATTGCACCATTCTTTTGCGATGCGGAAACACTTACAGTGGGGACGTTTCTCCCTCTTATTTCTCGGGTGTCAGATGTAATTTCCAACGGAATGCCGACAGCATCCTGATGTATCTTATACATGTCAAAAACGTGATAAGTAGGGGTGAGAGCCATTTTATCATCTTTTGTCAATATCATGGATTGCAGTACATTCACGATTTGAGCGATATTGGCCATTTGAATCCGGTCAGGATATTTGTTGAAGATATTTAAAGTCAATGCGGCGACAAAAGCATCCCTCATTGTATTTTGTTGGTAAAGGAATCCTGGATTTGTTCCGGGTTCGACATTAAACCAGGTACCCCATTCATCCACCATTAATCCGATTCTTTTGTCCTTATCGTATTGATTCATGATGTCTATGTGTTTTTTCAATACTTCTTCTATTTCAAGACATTTACCTAATGTCCAGTAATATTCATCTGTGGTAAATCGAGTTGCAGAGCCTTTTTTTCCTTCCCCCCATTCTTTTACGGTATAATAATGAAGAGATAAGCCGTTCATTTTACGTCCGATTTTTTTCATCATTACTTCTGTCCAGTTGTAATCATAATCGCTGGCTCCGCTTGCTATCTTGAATAATCTGTTTCCATCGAAATTGCGACAATATACAGCATAGCGACGGTATAAATCGGCGTAAAACTCAGGTAACATATCTCCTCCACATCCCCAACTTTCGTTACCGACACCGAAATATTTGACTTTCCAGGGTTTTTCCCTTCCATTCTTGCGGCGCAGGTTTGCCATTGGACTTTCCCCGTCGGATGTGATATATTCCACCCATTTGGCCATTTCTTCTACGGTTCCGCTGCCCACATTTCCACTTAAATAGGGTTCACATCCCAAAATTTCACAGAGGTTTAAAAATTCATGAGTGCCGAAACTATTCTCTTCCACGACACCTCCCCAATTGTTATTGACCATTTTCGGACGACTCTCCCGTGGTCCGATGCCATCCATCCAATGGTATTCGTCAGCAAAACAACCTCCCGGCCAACGTAAATTAGGAATTTGAAGTTTTTTCAAGGCCTCCAGAACATCTGTCCTGTAACCTTTGGTATTGGGAATGGAAGAATTTTCACCGACCCACAAACCGCCGTAAATGCAAGAGCCTAAATGTTCGGCAAAATGTCCATAAATATGCCTGCTGATGGTATCTTTGGCTTGCTCAGGATTTAACTTTACAGTTACATTTTTAGGCTGCGCCTCTGCAATGAAGCAGATACAAAGACTGATAATTGCTAAAAGAATTTTTTTCATGATTTTATATTTGGATTAATTTTTCAATAGCCTGACTTCATAAATCCCTGCTGTTTCCGAATGGGAGTGCGCTTTGAATTTCAATACTATTTTGTCTTTTTTTGTAATTAAATATGCTGGGATTGGATATGATTCAGTAAAAAAATCATCTCCTTTTGTTCCGTCCAGAAAAACCGTAGCGATTTTTACATTGTCGATATAAATATCGAAATTCCGATTTTTGTCTTTTCCGAAATAAGTCAATTGCAGGATGGCATCCGGATCTTTTCGGGTTTGCAGTTGATAACTGAACCACCCTTTGGCTACTCTCCAGTGTCTATCTCGGTGGGTTCCGGAAGTTGTATTTTCCGATTGGAAGAAGTGAT
>JAVBSK010000172.1:0-4760 GCA_031556755.1 Bacteroidales bacterium
CATATCGCATATCTTTTAACAGAACATGAATGTGTAATCATTCCGGATTTTGGGGCTTTGGTTCATCATTCTGTACCCGCTCTGCAAGAAGATGTATTCTCTCCACCGGCCATCTCACTGGGTTTTAATTCCGATTTAAAGCATAATGATGGACTTTTGGCAGACGCGGTAAAAAGGGAAAGAAATATTTCATACAATGATGCGAATAAAATAATTGTTGATTTTTCAGCCGGCTTGATTCGCGGTTTAAATAAAAATAAGGAAATTATTATTCCGCAGGTAGGTCGTTTTATTTTCTCAGAAGAACAAAAAATTAACTTCTTCCCGGCAGTGGATTTATCAGCCAATGCTTCTTTTTTTGGGTTTAAAACATTCTCTCTGCCCTTGTTGAGTGAAATCGAAAAAGTGAAGACGGAAGACCAGAAATTGATTCCGGAAAAACAAAAAAACGGAAATAAAGATGTTATTGTTTTTTCGTTGAGTAAGAGATTTCTTACGGCGGCTTCCGTTGCTGCAGTAGTAGGTTTGTTTCTTTTATTTTCAACCCCAATCAATAATGAACATATTCCCTCCCAATATGCAAGCATGTTTTATCCGGCATTAACAACAGAGACGGAAACAAATGCAGTAGAATCGACAGTTGTCGCTATGAACCCGGTTGGTGAAATAAAAACCGAAGCAGAATCGACAGAAAATAAAATAGAAGAGACTAGTAAGATAAATACAGAACTTGATAAAATTCAATCGGTTGAATTACTCAAACAATCTTCAGATACAAATTATTATATCATTATTGCCAGTTTTCCCACGCATTCCGATGCTGAAAAAATGTTGGGAAAATATAAAAATGAGTTTGGAAATGCCTCTGTATTGAATAAAGACGGTCGTTCCAGGGTTTTTGTCCGTGTGTTTCAGGACAAGTCGGAGGCTGGAACTTTCCTTAAGAAATTCAGAGCGGATAATCCTAAATATAAGGAAGCCTGGCTCCTGACCAGTAAAGAAAACACCTGATTCCTTTCTTTTTATCCGATTTATATATTTATTCCCCTCATTTTCTTCATTTTGATAAAACAAAAAGAAAAATCTGTTGTTTATATTGGAAATTAAACTCCAGTAAAATGAAAAAGAGTATTTTTGTTTTATCAATATTATTAATAACAATTCAAAATATTACAGCAATGAAATTTGAAATGCCTAAATTACCCTATGCACCCGATGCATTGGAACCTACAATCAGTAAGATAACAGTTGATTTGCACTACGGAAAACATGTGCAGGCCTATGTAAATAACTTGAACAATTTAGTGCAAGGAACCGAATTTGAGAATGCTACTTTGGAGGATATTTGCAAAAAAGCGGAAGGTCCTGTTTTTAACAATGGAGCGCAGGTTTGGAATCATGAATTTTATTTCAATACGTTTTCACCTAAGGGAGGAGGCGTACCAACAGGAGCATTGGCCGAGGCTATCAGAAAGAGTTTTGGAGATTTTGAAAACTTCAAAAAAGAGTTTAATGCGGCTTCCATGTCTATTTTTGGTTCCGGATGGTCGTGGCTGGTGAAAAATAAAGAAGGTAACCTGGTTATTATGAAAGAAGCAAATGCCGGTAATCCTTTGAAATCCGGCAATATTCCTTTGATTGGATTTGATGTGTGGGAACATGCATATTATGTCGATTACCAAAACAGAAGGGCTGATCATTTGAATGCAATTTGGAATATTATCGATTGGAATGTCGTGGCAGAGAGATATTCGAAGTAAAAAGACTTTGAATTATTTTGTTTTCTCATAATGGTTGTGTATCTTTGCGGGCTGAAAATTCGAACGAATCAAATAAAAAATTAAAATACAAAGCAATGAAACAAGGACTTCACCCGGAAAACTATCGCCCTGTAGTATTCAAAGATATGTCTAATGATGACATCTTTATCACTCGTTCTACTATCGGGGCAAAAGAAACTATTGAGATTGAAGGTGTTATTTATCCTTTAATAAAGATTGAAATTTCCAGTTCATCTCACCCGTTCTATACAGGTAAACAAAAATTGGTTGATACTGCAGGACGTGTTGATAAGTTTATGAGCCGTTACGGAAATCGCGGAACAAAAAAATAAATCCAAATTTATTTTATATCATAATAAGAGCCCAATTGAATCTATAACGATTTAGTTGGGTTTTTTCTATTACTTTTGCGGAATAAAAATTAAGAGGAATTTTAATCAATCTTTAAATTATTCGGGATATGGAGTCGCTGAAAAATAGAAGAACTATCAGGAAATACGCAGATAAAGAAGTTTCCGACGAACTATTGAATGAATTATTGTCTATTGCATCCCATACTTCGACTACCGGAAACATGCAATTGTACAGTGTGATTGTTACAAGGGATACTGAAATGAAAACAGCGTTGGCGCCTGCTCATTTCAATCAACCGATGTTGAAACAAGCACCGGTTGTGCTGACTGTTTGTGCTGACTTTAATCGTTTCAACCAATGGTGTTTGCAAAGAAATGCAATTCCAGGATATGATAATTTCGTTTCATTCTTCAATGCAGCAATGGATGCTTTGTTTTTTGCACAAACGTTTTGTACGGCTGCGGAAGAGATGGGATTGGGTATCTGTTATCTGGGAACGACCACATACAATCCGGATAAAATTATTGAAGTGTTATCCATTCCCCGGTTTGTTATTCCGGTAACGACAATTACTTTGGGATATCCGAAAGTAATCCCGGATCAACCAGACAGATTGCCTTTGGCTGCTTTTGTACATAAGGAAAAATACAAGGATTATAGGGAAGAAGATATTGATGCATATTATTCCTTTAAAGAGTCTTTGCCCGAAAATCTTCAATTTATTGCAGAAAATGGTAAGGAAACCTTAGCTCAGATTTTTACGGATGTCAGATACAAAAAAACAGATAACGAATATTTTTCAGGGATCTTATTGGAAACACTGAGAAAACAGGGATTTATGGAATTCATGAATGAATAGAAAGTTGAAAATTGCGATCCCTTATAACCAGTGTAAGAGAGGTAATTATTTATCTCTTTCGTCATTCAATGGGTTTAACAGTAACACCACTGGTGATATCATATCCGGCTGAAATTTTATTATTTTGGAAAAATAATCGCAAAAAAAAATGGTAAAGAAGAATACGATTATTTAAAATAATACTTCAACCGCAAACGAATAATATTATCCCTTGAATTAAAATCATCCTCTATTGTGTTTCTGGAATGTTGTAACGTGTAAATTCCTTCAAGCCGTAGCTTGTAACTCAAACGGTAACCTATTCCTGCGCGGAAACGTGTGCGGTTAGCAAAGCGTTCATTGATATCTCCGTTTGTGGTCAGGAACACTTCGGTGTCTCCGATAAGATACCACATATCATCTTCAAAATAAGAACTTCTATTGAGTGGATAAATAAATTCCGCACGTAACCGGATACGGTTGCTGATGTCCCAGTAATCAGAAAAATTGTCATAAACCCAACGCTCTTCAAGTCGTACCAGGAAACGAACCTGTGGCCTCTGAGTGGGAGTGAGGTAAATCCGGGTGCCAATCATTGTACGGATTTCAAATGTACTCATTTTACTTCCCTGCAGTGTATAAGAGAGTGGAATCGCAGTAATCAGGTCAAAGTTGGGATTCAGATTAAATTCAAATGCAGGAGTCGAGTTCAGGCTATACCAATAAGAGCCTCCGTAAAGAAGAGTCTGATAACTCAATTCATTCTGAAAAAGATAACGTTTTTTATGAGTGTAATTCAACTCGGCATCCAACCACAATTGTCCGTCGGAAGTTGTTTGTGCCCGGACAACCATCAGGTTTATCAATAATAAAGCAGAGATAAATACAGATTTAAACCTCAATGGTTGATTAAAATTAATACAACTGTTCATTCTTAAATATGCTTTGCCCAAAATGTAGTAATTTTATATAACGTTGAAAATTCCTAAAATGTTTTATTTTTTTGCTTCCGGAGCTGTTTTCTGATGAGTCGGACATAAAAAATGCGATTCTCACGAACCGCATTTTTTTTACCACAATTAACATAAAATTGTTTTTTTTACCACTAATTTTACGACATTGTTCAAAGATACTGTAATTTGTATAAATAAACAAGAAATGTTTGCTCATTTATAACGAAAAAAATGACACAGCATTGATTATCAATGCATACTTACCCAAGGCGATTTCTCCTCAATTTTTAAAACCCCTAATTATAGTTATCAAACCGCTTTCGATTAGCTATAAATGACGATTGTACACCTCTGTTGCAGCCTGTACCTTTGCACATAACTTATAGAAAAATGGAAGATATTATAGTTTGCGAGGATTTAACGCATTATTATGGGACGCGTTTGATATATGAAAATCTGAGCTTTGAGGTGAAGAAAGGAAAAATTCTAGGCTTACTTGGTAAAAACGGAACAGGAAAGACTACAATTATCAATATACTGAATGGCTATTTGAAGCCCCGTTCGGGGGTCTGTAGAATGTTTGGAGAGGATATGAGAAAATTATCGCCCGAAACAAAAGCAAATATCGGTCTTCTACTCGAAGGGCATATCCAACATACTTACTTTAATGTCCGGCAGATTGAGAAATTCTACAGCCGGTTTTATCCCCGGTGGAATGCAACTGCTTACTACGAACTTCTGGATAAACTACAGGTTGCCGAAACACAACAAATCAGTACCATGTCGTGCGGACAGCGTTCACAGGTTGCTTTAGGACTTTTGTTTGCGCAGGAT
>JAVBSK010000093.1:0-5122 GCA_031556755.1 Bacteroidales bacterium
ATCGGGCAGGTTGTTGTAGAAGAATTCGGACAAGGACCCGGACTGGAAGGTTTTGTTGATTATACCATGAATGCCAGTAGTATGATGGGAGAGGAAGGCTTAGTGGTTTATGAAGGCCCCAGTACTTATTTGCTGGTTGCAATCGATTTGGATGAAAGAAAAGTCATCGATATGATGGAAATTCAAAAAACGGATATTGCAGAGAAACAATACCTCAGTTTTACAGGGGTTATAGAGAATTTTGTTCCTCAAGAAAATCCACTGTTGTTCTATTCCCGGATAGCCGATATTGGCAAAACATTATTAAACAGAGATGGAAAGATTTATTTCGAAATCAATGCTCTTTTTGGAGATGAGATTTCGGAAATGCTCACGCAACAGTCATATTCCAATGTCATCATACATAAAGATATTTCAGGGAAAAACCGGATTGCAGAAGCCGGATTAAAATAAATTTTCAGATGAAAGAGCTATCGGAAGCGAAAGTATTACACAAATTGGCAAGATATTGCAGTTTAGCTGAAAGATGTGTTGATGACATCAGAAAAAAAATGACTCATTGGGAAATTGCACCACCGATTCAACTTCAAATCATCAAGAAATTACAGGCGGAGCATTTTCTGGATGAAGAACGCTACTGCCAGGCATTCGTTCATGACAAGTCTAAATTCAATAAATGGGGGTACAACAAAATTAAATTTGAACTCAGCAAAAAAAATATTCCGGGAACTTTGATTCTCACCGCACTGAAAAATCTGGACACACAAGAAAGCCGAAAAATTTTAACCGAGTTACTGAAGAAAAAAAAGAAATCGGTCAAAGGAAAATCAGCATACGAGATTCAACAGAAATTAATTCGTTTTGCGGCCGGGAAAGGCTTCCCTATAGACGATATCCTGCAGTGCATGGAACAATTATAATTCAGATTTTACTTATTTATTAAACCCAAACCTTTTTATGTTTACCAACGTTTTGTCATCACTTTTGTCTTTATTTTATCCGAATTGTTGCTTAATCTGCAACGATAAATTGGTCGAAAACGAAAGAAATATATGTTTGAATTGTTTACTGAACCTTCCTCAAACAAATTACCATTTACAGGAAGAAAACAGGGTCACAGACAGGCTTAAAGGAAAAATTCCTTATGAAAGAGCTACTGCTTTCCTACATTACAATAAAGGAGGGATCGCACAAAAAATCACGGCAAACATCAAATACAAGGGTTTTTCCGATTTCGGACTACAAATGGGAAAATACGCCGCAGAAACAATCATGAGAGGTTCATCTTTCTTTGAGGGAATTGATTTGCTTGTTCCTATCCCTTTGCATCCGAAGAAAAAGAGAAGCAGAGGATTTAATCAGGCGGAGCAAATTGCTGAAGGAATTTATTCGGCAACTGACATTCCCATGGATAGAACAATCGTTCTTCGAAAGAATCAAAACCAAACCCAGACAAAAAAAGGAAGATATGAACGGTGGATGAATTCCGAAAATATTTTCGAGTGTGTTTTTCATAAAAATCTGGAGAATAAACATCTTCTGATCGTTGATGATGTACTGACTACCGGTTCTACAATCGAGGCTTGTGTCGAATCCATCCTTTCAAAATATACAACGGTCAAAATCAGCATTTTCACTCTATCTGCAACATAAATTGACAAATATTCCTGCTCCACTTACCTTTCTTTCAATTTCTTTCTATTTTTTAAAATTCCAAAAATAAAATTAAATATATCCTTAGATACTGAAAATTTGTACTAATTTTGTAGCGCACAAACTAATTAAACGACGACCCAAGATGATCAGGTTTTATTGCATACAGTTCTGTTTTTGTTTTTATTATCTTGTAAAAAGATAAGAAATATAGGATTTGTATGTAAAACTTCTTCCTCTCAGAATCATAAACATCAAAACACAGATAATTTATAATACAAGATCCTATCAGACAAGATAGGATTTTTTGCATAATGATTTTTATCGGTAAATATGAAACAAACAGATATAAAAAAGACTATTGCTATACAAGGAATCGCCGGAGCATATCACGAGATCGCCGCAAGAAAGCATTTCCATGATAAAGGAGGAATCGAGATTCTACCATGCAATCACTTCAAGGATGTTATCAGCGTTCTGAAAAAAGACCCCTCCTTACTCGGCATCATGGCGATAGAAAACACCATTGCCGGAAGTTTATTGCAAAACCACGAACTGATCAGGGAAAGTGATTTATCAATCATCGGAGAAGAAAAACTCAAAATTTCGCATACTTTATCCGCATTACCAGGAGAAACCATAACGGACATCAAAGAAATCGATTCACATCCTATCGCTTTGATGCAATGCGGTAATTTCTTAGACACACTTCCACACGTTACCATTGTAGAAAAGGGAGACACGGCTTCAAGTGCAGAAAATATAGCTCGCAACAAGCTAAAAGGGACAGCGGCCATTTGCAGTAAATATGCAGCAGAACTTTACGGCCTGAATATCCTGGCTGAAGGCATAGAAACCAACAAACATAATTCCACCCGTTTCTTACTACTGGCGAATCGTTGGATTGCAGATGAAATCCGCCACGAACAGGAGATAGACAAGTCTTCGTTGGTGTTTACATTGCCTCATAGCGAAGGAAGCCTGTCGAAGGTACTTACCATCCTCTCTTTTTATAATATCAATCTGACCAAAATACAATCTCTGCCAATCATCGGCCGAGAATGGGAATATATGTTTTATATTGATCTGACGTTCAACAACTACATGCGCTACAAACAATCACTAGATGCAGTATTGCCTTTGACAAAAGATTTCAAAATCCTGGGAGAATATACCAGTTACGAAAAACGAAACTCTTCTATTTGAAAATATATGAAAACAATTCAACATGCTGACCGACTGAATAATATCAGCGAATATTATTTTTCAAAGAAATTAAAAGAAATCTCGGATATGAATTCCGCCGGGGAAAATGTTATCAGTTTAGGCATCGGAAGTCCAGACTTGCCTCCCTCTCCGGAAACCGTACAAACCTTACTTGAATCTTCCTATAAGGCTGATAATCACGGATATCAACCTTACACAGGAATTCCTGAGTTACGCAATGCTTTTTCTCATTTATACAAAAAATGGTATCACGTAGAAATCGACCCCAATAAAGAGGTACTACCCCTCATTGGTTCGAAAGAGGGAATTTTTCACATTTCCATGGCATTCCTTAATCCTGGGGACGGAGTCCTGGTTCCCAATCCCGGATACCCTACATATTCCGCAATTTCCAATTTGATCGGAGCCAATATTGTATATTACGACTTGTTAGAAGAAAATCTTTGGCAACCTGATTTTAACGCCTTGGAAAAATTGGATTTATCAAAAATCAAATTGATGTGGGTAAATTATCCGCACATGCCGACGGGAGCTCCAGCCAGTTTAGTTTTGTATGAAAAACTCGTCAAATTTGGCAAAAAACATGGAATTGTCATTTGTAACGACAATCCTTACAGTTTCATTCTCAATGAAAATCCTTTGAGCATTTTTGCCATCGATGGATCCAAAGATATCTGTATTGAACTCAATTCCATGAGTAAATCTCACAATATGCCCGGATGGCGGATTGGAGTTGTAATCTCCAATCCCGAATTCATTCAATGGATATTGAAAGTAAAAAGTAATATTGACAACGGACAATTCAAGCCGATGATGTTGGCAGCAGCCAACGCCTTGTTCTCTGAAATTGGTTTTCACCAGGCAATGAATGACGTATATGCAAAACGGAGGATTATAGCCGAACAAATCATGAATGCAATGGGTTGTACATTCGATCACAAACAAAGCGGTATGTTTTTATGGGGAAAAGTCCCCAACAAATATTCTAATGGAAAAGATCTGGCGGATAAGATTTTATATAAAACAAAAGTTTTTATTGTGCCCGGTTTTATCTTCGGGAGTAATGGGGATAAATATGTACGGATTTCCCTCTGTTGCAAAGAGGACTTATTGAAAGAAGCTTTGAAACGAATCAACAGGATCATGAACTCATCGTGGTTGTTCGGACACGTCTTGTCCAATTCTTCCAAATAATTAGTTAACAAGTTGATGAGTTAGCGAATTTTAATGAGTACAATGAATACCCTAAGTAATTTGTCATAGAACACAAGCTAATTTTCAGAAAGATAATTTAAATAAAAAAAACGATAATTATGGTTTTTGAATCAATCATACCTTCGGATGTAAATCCATTCAGACCCTGGGTCATCGCAGGACCATGTAGCGCCGAGACCAACGAACAAATCATGCAAACGGCTATTGAACTGGCTGATAAAGGAATCAAAATATTCCGTTCGGGAATATGGAAACCCAGGACTAAACCCGGAGGATTCGAAGGTGTCGGAGAAATCGGGCTCAGTTGGTTGGAACAAGTAAAAAAAGAAACAGGCATGTATGTAGCAACTGAAGTTGCCACAAAAAAACATGTAGAAAGTGCGTTGAAACACAATATTGATTTCCTTTGGATCGGAGCCAGAACAACTGCGAATCCGTTTGCCGTACAAGAGATTGCAGACACTCTACAAGGCGTAGATATTCCCATTTTAATTAAAAATCCCGTCAACCCGGATTTGGAATTATGGATAGGAGCTATCGAACGTATTTACAATGCCGGAATAAAAAAAATCGGAGTAATCCACAGGGGATTTTCTTCTTATGATAAAAAGATCTATCGTAACTTACCTCAATGGCATATTCCCATCGAGCTGAAACGTCGCTTTCCCAGCTTACCCATACTATGCGATCCTAGTCATATCGGAGGAAAAAGGGAATTGATCGCTCCTCTTTGCCAACAGGCGATGGACTTGAATTATGATGGCTTGATTATAGAATCTCATTGTAATCCTGATTGCGCCTGGAGTGATAAAGAACAACAATTGACTCCGGATGTATTGGCTTATATCTTGAATCTGCTGGTTATCAGGGATACGAAACAGACCACTGAGAATCTAACCGAATTGCGTCGTCAAATCGACGAGATCGATAATCAACTGTTAGATATATTGTCAAAAAGGATGCGAGTCTCCCGAGAAATCGGACAATATAAGAAAGAACATAATATGCCCATTTTACAGGCTGTCAG
>JAVBSK010000282.1:0-3139 GCA_031556755.1 Bacteroidales bacterium
AATGATAAGGAAGAAAAATCAATCCTCAGGTTGTTGTCCTTATGTGACAAATGAATTTCGTTGACAAAAGGAGGCAAATTTTCAGCAATTCTTTTTCTCTTTTCGTCATCTAGACCAAACAATGATATATTTGAAATAGAGATATCGGTAATAACGGGGATAGGGGAATAGGCGTTTTCCGTAAAACGACCCGGAGAAAAATAAACCAATCCGTCGTTTCCTCCGAAAAAAAGCTCATTTTTGTGATTTTTAAATGATGCATTGGTATAAAAAGAAAAGATATCCAGCCCATTATTGACCGTAAAAGTTTTTATTTGCCGTTCAAGTGGTAGGTCGGCATTATAGCAAGCAAGTCCTTTTCCTGTTGACAACCATAACACATCATTATTATCTTCTTCAATACCAAGGATTGCATCATCCATCATTAAATTCATACTTTCAATGATTTCAAACATATCTTTCCGGGCATTGTAAAGACTTAAACCGCCTCCTTGGGTGCCTATCCAAAAACGACCTTTGGAATCTTTGAAAATAGAGCAAATCTCATTACTGTTGATCTTTTTGTTGTCCACAGAGTAATTGATGATTATGGAAGCTTTTCCCTTCTCCGAAAACTGAATCTTAAAAACTCCGTTCCGCTGGGTTCCCACCCATAAACAATCTTTTTTATCATACCACAAGACTTTAATCTGATTGCTTCCCAAGACCTGATCCACTTTTTGATCTGCTCTATAAACATAATTACCAGACTGGTCCTTTTCAATATAATTCAATCCCCTGGTAGTCCCTACCCATATTTTTCCACCCGGCCCCTCTTCAACCACATTGGTATTGGTGCTTTTACAGATGTTGTTTTCGGGAACTTTTTCCACTGCCAGAATTTCATCCGATGGAGAAAGATATACAATATAAACTCCATCATACCTTGCCGCCATCCACAATTCATTTCTATTGCTGTGTTTGATGGTTCTGAGAATTGCATTTGCCTTACCGCTTATTTTTTTTAACAACGGATGATTCCATGAACGGATTACTTGATTGTTTTTTCTGTCAAAAAGGACAATTATTTGCCCTTTGACTCCCAACCATAACATTTCGTTTTTATCTTCATAGACAGATGTAATCGTGATAACTTCCTTGTTACTTCTTAACTCAGGAAAAAAATATTGAGAAAACCGGTTCCTGTTCAGATCAACAAAGCAACAGCCGGCTCCCAATACAGAAAACCAGATGATTCCTGACCTGTCTTTGTATATGTAGAATATTTCATTAGATGCTATCTTGTCTGAATTTTGCCGGTTATAATTAACAAAAGAATGCGGATTTTCCGTATCGGTAAGAACATTCAATCCATTGGATGTAGCCACCCAGATATTTCCGTTTTTATCATCTTCCACCATCGCATATATTATATTAGAAGACAAATAACCTTTCTGTCCGGAATACTCATAAATATTTTCTTTCGTCAATTGGGGCTGATATGCATTTTTCAATCGATGTAAACCGTCCCTTTCCCAGGAAGAAAACCATATATTTCCTTTTTTGTCTTCACAAAAACAGGTGACAGACAATTTCTCTCCCTTGATAACCTGGGGGTAATACAAAAACATATTTGATTTCAGATCCAAAGCGCAAAATCCGGTATCCCACATTCCAATCCATAGTACATTCTTACTGTCGACAAACAGGGTTTGAATATAATTTCCTGTTATTTTATTTCCGTTCTTGTCCGATTCTATCAATTCGAATGTTTCATTTCGGGCTTGAAAATGTAATACTCCCCTGTCAGTTCCGATATATGCTTCGTCGTTATTTGAGATGGCAATTGTATTAATCACTTCACAAGACATTTGTTCAATGGTGTATTGTTTGATGTGTCCGGTTTGAAGATCAAAAACATCTAATCCGGAAGCCGTTCCTATCCATAATCTGTTTTTTTTATCTACAGCGAGACAGACGATAGTGTTCCCGGTTAGCAGACCGGGAGTCTGGTGATTGGATTTGTATGACTTGAATTCATATCCGTCGTATCGGCAGAGTCCGTTATTGGTTCCAAACCACATGAAACCTTGGTTGTCTTGTATAATACAAGTGATGTCGTTTGAGATCAATCCATTCTGAGCATTGAGCGATGAGAATACAGAATTGTCAGGAATGTCCGCATAAGAACTGACAAGTATAAAAGACGACAGGAATATGACAGATAGGATTGTTTTCCGGAAAGGGCTGGGCATAGATTAAAAATAACGACAGAAAAATTTCTTGGCAAAGATAAACATAAATCAATATAGGTAGACGGACTGACTAAATATCAGGAGTATTTTGCATAATTATTAAACATCAATTCCTCACGACAGCCATACATTTGCGAAAGAATGTAAGCAATCCATGTCAAACATCAATATTCCTGTTTTTCTTCAATCGGGAATAGAAAAAAATCAGATAATTCCATCATTCCATTAATATTAAATGCTAAAAAATCAAAACGATGAATGTTAAAATGCTTTCTTTAATTTATTTCTTTTTGTTGTTTACCTTCTCCGGATGCAAAGCTTCTACAGATGAAATAATTGTAAATGATCTGATCGGGAAAATACAACAGGATGAGCGCCTGACAATCGTTAAGTCAAAGGCAGAAACTTTGTTGAAAAACGGTTTGAACGCGGGAGACAGTTACAATGAAATCTGGATTCGTGATTTGAACACGTTTATCGAATTGGCTTGCAAAGTCGGAGATGTTTCCAAGATCAGAGAATCATTGCTGATGTTTTTCAGGTTTCAGGGAACGGATGGGAACATTGTAGACGGATATGTAAAAACTTCCGACGCCCATGTTCCCTATAACTATATTTACAGCGATTTGGCTCCCGGATTCGCTGCTCATAAAAACACGGTGGAAACGGATCAGGAATCGTCATTAATACAGGCTATTTCGAAATATATCGATACGACCGGAGACCAGGCGTTTCTTCTGGAAAAAATAGGAAAATATACCGTGAGAGAACGCATGGAAAAATCATTATTATTTCTTCTGGAAAAGAGATTCTCTGAGCAATACGGTTTGTTGTGGGGAGCTACAACTTCAGATTGGGGAGATATTCAACCGGAGCATGAGTGGGGTGTGAACCTTGACAGCAAG
>JAVBSK010000141.1:0-3540 GCA_031556755.1 Bacteroidales bacterium
GGAAAGCGGTGGAAATGATCGGTGGAAAATACGAAACGGAATCTTCCGGCGGCATAACTTTTGACACGCTCCGTGCATATGCGGAATGTGGCGTGGATTATATCTCCGTCGGTGCGCTCACTCATTCTGTAAAAAGTCTGGATATGAGTTTGAAAGCCTGTTAATAACGAAATGATGATATATCAATCATATTGTTGTGTATTATAAAGATAAAAATTAACTTTGCACCACCTTTGCAAAACTTTGAACTTAACACGTTGATTACAAAGAGAAAAGGGGGAAATTAAAATATTAAATACATTTTAGGAATGAATATTACATTAAAAAACATCGATCCTGTAAACGCCATCGTAAAATTGGAAATAGTAAAAGAAGACTACTCCGGAGAAGTTGATAAAATGCTCAAAGATATCCGCAAGAATGCATCGATTCCAGGATTCCGCAAAGGAATGGTACCTACAGGATATATCAAAAAAATGTATGAAAAATCTGCTATCGTAGAACAGGTCAACAAGTTGGTATCCGGTAAACTTTTCGAGTACATCCGTGAAAACAATATAAATATCCTCGGAGAACCGCTTCCCAATGAGACAGAACAAAAAGAAATCGATTTTGAAAACAATGACAGTTTCGAGTTTTGTTTCGATCTGGGATTAGCTCCAACAATTGACATTGAATTGACAGCTAAGGATAAATTACCATATTACACCATCCTGGTATCAGAAGAATTAATCGAAAAACAAATTGAAAACTTCCGTGCAAATTATGGAACCTATGAAACGGTTGACGAATTGGAAGGAAAAGATATGGCAAAGGGCTTACTAACCGAATTAGATGAAAACGGAAGCGTAAAAGAAGGTGGTATTCAATTGGAAAGTAGCGTTTTGATGCCAAATTACATGAAATCTGAGGAAGAAAAAGCAAAATTGATGGGTGCAAAAATCAACTCGGTTATTATATTTAATCCATATAAAGCATACGAAGGAGCTGCTTCAGAGATCGCATCTTTGTTGAAAATATCCAAAGAGAATATCTCTCAATACGAAAATGTAAATTTCTCCTATCAAATAGAAGAAATTACTCGTTACAAAGAAGCTGAATTGGGTCAGGATTTATTCGATAAAGTTTTCGGAGAAAACACGGTAACTACCGAAGCAGGATTCAAAGAAAAAATAAAAGAAATGATTGTAGCTCAAACAATGCCCGACAGTGATTATAAATTTTTACTGGACGCACGTGAATTATTAAAAGAAAAAGCAGATAATATTATTTTTCCCGAAACTTTCCTGAAACGTTGGTTGTTAACTTCCAATGAAAAAAGAACGGCGCAAAGTATTGAAGAAGATTATCCGAAGATTATCGAAGACTTGAAATTTCATCTGATCAAAGAGGAAATTGCGAAAAAGAACGGATTCAAAGTTGAAGAAAACGATTTGAAAGAGGCGGCTAAAAAATCCATCAAAGCTCAGTTTGCTCAGTATGGAATGGCTACAGTACCTGAAAATATCCTGGAAGATTATGCTAAGGATATGTTAAAGAAAGAAGAAACTGTCAGGAATCTGGTTGACAAAATATTGGAAGACAAATTGGTTTCCTGGCTAAAAGAGAATGTCAAATTGACTTCAAAAGAAGTTACTATTGATGAATTTCATAAATTATTTCAATCATGAACGATTTTAAAAAATATGCTACCAAACATCTTGGATTCAACAGCATAGCATTAGACCAATACATATCTTCCCAAAATATAGTGGGTTCCGGATATCATAATCCTTATATTCTGGAGGAAAGACAATTGAATGTTACTCAGTTGGATGTTTTTTCCCGTTTAATGATGGATCGCATCATTTTCCTGGGAACCGCCATCGACGAATTTACAGCGAATACGATACAAGCACAATTATTGTACCTTGATTCTTCCGACCCAGGAAAAGATATTTCCATTTATATTAATTCTCCTGGTGGATCCGTTTATGCCGGATACGGTATTTATGATACGATACAATTTATTGGAAGTAAAGTATCTACAATTTGTACGGGAATGGCAGCTTCCATGGCGGCAGTTTTATTGGTCGCCGGAGAGAAAGGGCGTCGGCATGCGCTGAAACATTCGAGGGTAATGATCCACCAACCTCTTGGTGGGGCACAAGGACAAGCATCAGATATTGAAATTACAGCTCGCGAAATTTTGAAAATCAAGAAAGAAATATACACTATCATCTCCGAACATTCCGGACAATCTTATGAAAAAGTACTTCAGGACGGAGACAGAGACTTCTGGATGACTGCAGAAGAAGCAAAAGAATATGGAATGATCGACAATATTTTCACAAAAAAACAATAGAATTTTTAAGGCCGTATTATAACGGCCTGAGGGTGTATTATTTTAATTCAAACGATGGCCAAATCAAATAACAGTTGCAGTTTCTGCGGAAGACCGGAACGAGAAACTAACTTTCTGATCACCGGTTTAAACGGAAACATCTGCGACATTTGTGTAGAACAAGCCCATGTGATTCTAAAAGAATCACACTCAAGAAATAAATCCGAGAAAGCGTCCAATTTTTCGCCGAAAGATTTACCTCGTCCAGTCGTAATCAAAGAGTTTCTTGATCAATATATTATCGGACAGGACGAAGCTAAACGTTATTTATCTGTTGCTGTATATAATCACTATAAAAGAATTTCACAAAAACCTAATCCTGATGATGTCGAAATAGAAAAATCCAATATCATCATGGTTGGAGCAACCGGAACGGGGAAAACTCTTTTAGCAAAAACAATCGCCAGGTTACTGGAAGTTCCATTCACCATTGTTGATGCAACAGTACTGACTGAAGCCGGATACGTCGGAGAAGATATTGAAAGTATCCTGACCCGGTTACTACAAGTGGCCGACTATAATGTTGAAGCTGCGCAGAGAGGAATTGTTTTCATTGATGAGATAGACAAAATCGCACGCAAAAGCGACAATCCCTCCATCACAAGAGACGTAAGCGGAGAAGGCGTACAACAAGGATTATTAAAACTATTGGAAGGATCAATCGTGAATGTTCCGCCTCAGGGAGGACGTAAACATCCGGATCAGAAGATGATTGCAGTCGATACCAAAAATATACTTTTTGTCTGTGGAGGCGCATTTGACGGCATTGAAAAAAAAATAGCACAAAGGCTTAATACAAGGGTTGTCGGATATGCAGCTAGTCAGAATACTTCAGGAATAAACCGGAATGATATGTTACAATATATCACACCGCAAGACCTGAAAGCATTCGGATTGATTCCGGAAATCATCGGTAGGTTACCAATTCTGACCTATTTGAATCCGCTTGACAGAAAAACATTACGAAGCATCCTTACTGAGCCTAAAAATTCCATAGTCAAACAATATGTAAAAATATTCGAGATGGATGGAGTTGAATTGACTTTCAATGAAGATGTTTACGACTACATTGTAGATAAAGCTATTGAATATAAACTTGGAGCGAGAGGACTACGTTCTATCGCCGAAGATATCATGATAGATGCTATGTTTCACTT
>JAVBSK010000105.1:0-2792 GCA_031556755.1 Bacteroidales bacterium
TTGAAAAATCATTTACAATAGATTCATCACTGGCGGTGAATCCTACCTTTAATTCCAAAGAAAATTTATCATGTATTTTTACAAATTCCTGAATCATGACTCTTATCTGGTATTTCCCAACTGAAAAAAGTGAAAAGTATCGCAAAGATAATCAATCTATTAGAAATCATAGAGGAAAATCTGAAAAGAAAGCCTAAATATGCTTTAATAAAGATTTAAAAGCAGTTTGTTTTTATCTTGAAAGAAATGTCAAATTTTCTTGCTATCCAAACAAATAGTTCTTACTTTTGCGGGCAAAATTAGGAGATATGAGCTTCTGATTCTTGAAAATTATTGAATTTCTTGAAATTTTATAACAAAAAGACAGTACTCACATGAGTAATTCCGCTTTATTCTTGGTCGTTTTGATTACGGCCGTTTTTATGGTTGTCGCCGCCTTGTTGATCGCAAAATGGCTGGCTCCGACATCGACCAACCCGCTCAAGGGAGAACCGTATGAATGCGGGATCCCTACCCGTGGAACTTCCTGGATCCAATTCAGAGTAGGTTATTATCTTTTCGCTATTCTTTATTTAGTGTTTGATGTGGAAACCGTGTTATTGTTTCCCTGGGCTGTCATCATGAAAGACCTTGGGATGCAAGGATTGGTTTGTGTATCATTCTTTTTGGTAATCTTAGCCCTTGGTTTGGCTTATGCATGGAAGAAAGGAGCTTTGAGATGGAAGTAAAAGATATTTATATCCGGAACATGAAGCACGAGGACTTCAAAGAAAATGAATACCTCGAAGCATATGTAAAGGAATTGCGTGAAAATGGAGTCAATATCGCGATTGCAAAAATTGACGATCTGATCAATTGGGGACGTTCTAACTCCGTATGGCCATTGACATTCGCCACCAGTTGTTGTGGTATCGAGTTCATGTGCTTAGGCGCCGCTCGTTATGACTTTGCCCGTTTCGGTTGGGAAGTAACACGTAACAGTCCGCGTCAAGCTGATGTTGTATTCGTTTGCGGTACCATCGTTCACAAGATGGCTCCGGTGTTGAAGCGTTTGTATGATCAGATGGCGGAACCAAAATATGTAATGGCTTTCGGCGCTTGTGCTATCAGCGGCGGACCTTTCAAAAGCTCCTATCATACCGTAATGGGAGTGGATCAAATCATTCCGGTGGATGTATATATTCCCGGATGTCCTCCTCGTCCGGATGCTATGATTTATGGAATGATGCAATTAGCTCGTAAGATCAAGGTTCAGGAATTCTTTAGTTTGCCGGAACAACCGAAGATGGACAATTATGTCGAAAAAATACAGGAAAAGGAGGTGACCAATGAATAATTTCAAAGAAAAATTGGCGAACCTGCCTTTTGCAACCATAGAAGAAAACGGTAAAGTGTTGAATGTAACCATTTCTGTTGATAAGTTCTATGAAACCGCTCGTTCCTTGCGTGATGATTACGGATTTGATTTTCTGATGGATGTAGTAGGAATAGACTATACAGATAGTCTGGGAGTCATTTATTATTTATGTCCTACACAATGTCCTCAGCAAGTGCTCGCCCTGAAGACATCTACTGAAGATAGTAAAGATCCGATGCTGTATTCCGTTCACGATCTGTGGGAATCAGCCGGTCTGTATGAACGTGAGGTATATGACTTCCTTGGTATCCGTTTCATCAATCATCCGGACATGCGCCGTTTATTCCTGCGTACGGACTGGAAAGGATTTCCTTTGAGAAAAGACTACAACTCCGATCCGTCTATCAATCCGGTTCCACTGGAAAATGAATTGATCGAGGACATGGAAACTGTTCCTACCGTTACCCTGAAAATGGGAGATAAAGTAGAAGAGGTACATAAATTGTTCGAAGAGGACGAATATATTGTTAACTTCGGACCTCAACACCCTGCTACCCATGGGGTTCTTCATCTTCGTGTTTCCTTGGACGGAGAGATCATCAAGAAAATAGATCCGAATTTCGGATATATTCATAGAGGAATAGAAAAAATGAGCGAGGCTTATACCTATCCTCAGATTCTTCATCTGACTGATCGTTTAGATTACCTTTCAGGAACCATCAATCGTCATGGAACTTGCTTGTGCGTCGAAAACGCTTTACAACTGGAAGTGCCTGAACGTGCTCACTATATACGTACTATCTTTGACGAGTTGACCCGTATCGCCTCCCACTTGTTGGGATGGGGCTGTATGGCCATGGACATGGGTTCTATTACCGCTTTCGTTTACGGAATGCGTGACCGTGAGAAAATCATGGATATTTTCGAAGAAACTACAGGCGGCCGTTTGATGGCGAATTATAATGTAATCGGAGGCGTCGCTCAGGATATTCATCCGGATTTCCAACGCAAAGTCAAAGAGTTTATTCCGTATATGCGTAAAATGTTGAAAGAGCATCACATTTTATTTACCGGCAATCCGATTGCCCGGGATCGTATGGAAGGAGTGGGCTATCTGAGTAAAGAAAGAGCAATCTCTCTGGGAGCGACCGGTCCGACTGGCCGCGCTTCGGGATGGCACAATGATATTCGTAAGATTGAACCTTATGCAGTTTATGGCAAGGTGCAGTTTGAAGAAGTCCTCCGTGAGGGAGGAATGACGTTCGATCGTTACATCATCCGTCTGGATGAGATTGAACAATCCTTGCGAATCATCGAACAATTGATTGATAATATTCCTGCAGGTGATTTTGCTGCAAAAACCAAGGCGATTATCCGTTTGCCGGAAGGCGAGTTCTTGCAACGTGAAGAAAGCGCCCGTGGAGAATTCGATATC
>JAVBSK010000182.1:0-4060 GCA_031556755.1 Bacteroidales bacterium
CGGCTCTTCCTTGGGGTTGTATCGCTTTCGCATAGATAAAAGCAACCGTGTCGTTTTCGAAAAAAGCGGGAAAACCATAGGTTTGTCCATGCATAAATTTCACGACGACTTTAGTCGGGGATTTAATTTCCCGGATTTGTAGAAAAGTTCCATGTATATTCATCGGATCGTCGTGCAATCCCTTGAACCGGCAATTCTCCACTTTGATATATCCTTTACATCCGGAAAAATGCATTCCATCGGCAAATCCGGCAATGCTTCTCTGACGCGAAGGGGTTATATTAACTCCGGAATACGTCAGATTTTCTGAGAACTGGCTTACAATGCCCAAACCGTGCATATAGTGCATGGTAATATTATTCAATTGAATATTTTTCGACAGATTGATAAATGCTCCGACATGGTCGCGGATATGATCGCGAGTGGTTAAGGTTTTTCCTTGTTTATAATTAACATTTCTGAAATCACCTTCAAACTGCAACCGGAAAGGTTTCAGTTCGGTTATTTTGCTTTCATTCAATGGAGAAAAACTACTGTACAGTTCGGTTCCTTCTATCGTATCGGTTAAAATCGAGAAATAATTATTTTCATTGGCAAACCAGTTGTTTCCATACCAAAAGAGTTTATTATTGATGATGGCGTATTTGGAATCGGGATGTACTTCGGCTATTATTTTACCGGGAGTTACTTCTAAGAAAGTAAGCTCCGACATGGTTGGACGGTCAAAATCGATTATAATATTCTGAAAGATTATATTTTGGCAATGATCCAGGGCAAAGGTTATCATTTTTCCATGAAACACGAAAAGCGATCCGTTTCCTTCTATTGTCAGATTGTTCATATTTTCTAACAATAGTCCGATGCTTTTTATTTTGGAAGGACATTCGGTTTCTGTAGTCGTATTCGAAACATAATATTCTCGCTTCTCCGCTTTTTCGGGAAAGAAATCATATCGTCCCTGAGGAAACGCCAACGTTGCGCCGGGTTTATTTTTGCATGCCTCAATCGCCTGCTTCACCCCTTCCGTCGCATCCTGAAAAGTATTGGGTTTAACATCAAAATCTTCAATGTTAACAGTTTGAGTGTGTATCAAGCTTCCCCAAGCTTTTTGCACATTCGCTCCCATTTTCAAAACCAATTCGCCGCCTTTCAGTATATCGGCATGATCGATATAACATTTGTTATAAGGTTTTCCATTGAGTGTCGCACTTTGGATATAGATGTTTTCAGGAGAATTATTCAAAGTTCGGATGCTGAATGTTTTTCCGTTATCTAAATTGAACGTAATCTTATCAAATACAGGGCTGGTTATCTCATATCTCGTTTCACCGGGACATACCGGATGGATTCCGGAAGCTGCCAGAATGTACCAAGCCGACATTTGTCCGACATCTTCGTTTCCAATCAAACCGACTACGTCATTTTTGTAAGCGTTGTCACAAATAATCCTTGTCCACTTTTGTGTCAGCCAAGGAGCATTTAGCCGGTTAAACAGAAAAGGAACATGATGTACGGGCTCGTTGGCATGGTTGTAATAATCATTCCAGAAAAAGTCCTTAGGTGTTTTTTCAAAGAAATCTTCCAGATCGGCAAGCGTTTTTTCCCGTCCGCCCATCAGTTCAATCATTCCTTCTATGTCATGCGGAACAAACCATCCTTGCTGATAAGGATTGGATTCCACGCAGCCATACCATTCCTGCAAGCGCCCTTTTTGCGGCAAGGGTTCCCATTCTCCGTTTTGCTGTTTCGGACGAAACCATCCGTGTTCCGAATCAAATATATTTTTATAGAATAACGCTCGTTGACGATAGACTTTCTCATCCTCCGCTTTCCCGAGCATTTTAGCTAATTCAGCGATACACCAGTCGGTATAAGCGTATTCCAGTGTTTCGGAAATTGAGTATCCTTTTTCTTTGGGGGTATATCCTAATTCTCTATTCGTAAATGTATTTGACGTTTTGACAGCCGCCTGATAGGCTTTTTCAATGTCGTATCCACGAATGCCTTTCGCATAAGCATCCGCTATCAGGGAGATTGCAGGATTGCCAACCATACATCCGCTGTAAGCGTTAAAGAATTCCCATCTTTCCAAATATCCTTTTCCGCTTTGTTCCGCCAACAGCACAAGGGAATTAATTTCATCGCTGACCAATTCAGGGTCGATAATCGTTTGAAGCGGAAACTGGCTTCTGAAAACGTCCCATCCGCTGAATATGGTTCTTTTGATAAAATCCGAAGATTGATGAATTTTTCCATTCGGACCGGGATAACGACCATCCACATCGGCAAGATCGCGCGGGTCTATCATTGTATGGTATAATGATGTATAAAAGATTGTTTTTTGATCTTCGGTTCCTCCTTCAACTTTCATTTTCGTCAATGCGGCATTCCACATTTTTCGCGCTTCCGCATACACCTGATCAAAATTTTTATTGCGAAGTTCTTTTTCAAAATTTTTCCGGGCGCCATCCATGTCCGTAAACGAAATAGCTACTTTCAACGTTACTTCTTCCCCTTTTTTCGTAGGAAATTCAGTAAAAAATCCGATGTGTTTGCCTTCCAATTGCGATTGATTGCGAATGATTTTCGAATCGGCAATGTATTGCTGGTATTCTTCGGTTTGTACTTCATTCAGCTTACGGACTTGTCCTTCAGGAATATCGGCGCTCCAATATCCGTAATTATCAAAATTCTTACTGCATTGGGCATAGAAATAAACCGTATAATCGGGCTGACCTCCGCCGTTTCCCCAGCCTCCGCCGTCAGGCGTACATTTCATCCATCCCCGGATGGTATTTTTATTCACTTGTTCAATATGCTGTAAAACAGAAGTCCCCCCTACTCTTCTCGCCAAATCTATTTGTATGCGTGATTCTTTGTTTTCGGGATAAGTAAATCTCAGAATTCCTCCGTGTGGCGATGCAGTAGCTTCTGTTTTGATATTGTAACGGGTAAGCAGTGTCGAATAATAACCGGCTCGGGCGGTTTCTGTCTTTTTATCGTATTCGGAGCGGTATCCGGGTCTTTCGGCATTGTTTTCTTTTCCGGCGACAAGAGTCAAAGCGCCGGTTGTCGGCATAACCAAAAAATTACCCAAATCGCCATACCAGCCTACTCCACTCATTTGGGTAAAGGCGAAACCTTCTATCGTTTGGTGTTCATAACTATATCCGGAACCATTATCTCCGCCCGTGATGGTGTTCGGACTCACCTGCGTCATTCCAAAAGGCGTTGCGGCTCCGGGACATGTTTTTCCCAAGTCGTGATTCGTTCTATCCATCTGCGCTGTCGCTCCGATAAACGAATTCACATAATCGACCGGATTTTTCGCTTTCTGTTTTGCCAAAGCGCAATGGCAAATGGCAAGTAAAATTAAAATATTTAAGTATCGCATATTAATTCGTAATTAATTCAAATCCCTCCCCCTCTTCTCAGGGTACTCCCCTTTATCCAAAGGGGAGAGTCGAAAATATTACGCTAAGGAGGGAGTCTCAAAAGTAATTTGCACCGTCATTTCGAGCGTAGAGAGAAATCTTTTAGTAAGAATTGGAAATCAGCAAAGCTAAATCTAAATCTTTATTTCACGTCTTATAACACATGTAAGATTTCTCCTTTCAGTCGAAATGACGAAAATTTCGGACTTTTGAGACAGCTATGTACTCATTCTCAATTCTTAACTCTTAGTTCTTAGTTTTTAGTTCCCCCATAAGTCTAATATCCGCAGAAGAGGAACCAATCATTAGTTTATAATTGCCTGAAGGAACCACGAACTTTTCCGTTTGTTCATCCCAATATCTCAACATGTCTTTTCGGACCTCAACAGTCACGTGTTTTGTTTCGCCTTTTTTGATGGTGTTGCGTTGAAATCCTTTCAATTCTTTAAGAGGATGGATATTTCCTGTCTCCGGCAGGGAAACATATACTTGCGAAACTTCATCTCCTGACATAGCGCCGGTATTCTTCACATCGAATGAAACCTTGATAATATTTCCATCTTCTTTTATTTTCAGATTTTTATATTCGAATTTGGTATAACTCAACCCATACCCGAAAGGATATA
>JAVBSK010000409.1:0-16332 GCA_031556755.1 Bacteroidales bacterium
TGATTTGCCGAATAACTACCTGAGGATTGCTAACATAAAGAAAGTAAACAAAATAAAACAAATAAAATTATGTCAAGATTAAATTTTGATCAATTATTGGAAGCCGGAGTTCACTTCGGACACTTAAAAAGAAAGTGGAATCCAGCTATGGCTCCTTACATCTTCATGGAACGCAATGGTATTCACATCATTGACCTCCACAAAACAGTTGCAAAAGCCGACGAAGCCGCAGCAGCCCTGAAACAAATCGCAAAATCAGGTCGTAAAGTATTGTTCGTCGCAACAAAAAAACAAGCAAAACAAGTAGTCGCAGAAAAAGCTACTTCTATCGGTATGCCTTACGTTATCGAACGTTGGCCGGGAGGAATGTTGACAAACTTCCCTACGATCCGTAAAGCAGTGAAGAAAATGACAACCATCGACAAAATGGCTAAAGACGGTACTTTCGATGCACTTTCTAAAAGAGAAAAACTTCAAATCACCCGTCAACGCGCCAAACTGGAAAAGAACCTGGGTTCTATCGCCGACCTGAACCGTCTGCCTTCCGCCTTGTTCGTTATTGACGTAATGAAAGAACATATCGCTGTTGCCGAAGCCAATCGCTTGGGGATTCCAGTATTTGCCATGGTCGACACAAACTCCAATCCCAACAACATCGACTTCGTTATTCCTGCCAATGACGACGCAACAAAATCTGTTGAAATCATTTTAGGCGCAATGTGCGAATCTATCAAAGAAGGTTTGGAAGAACGCAAAATCGAAAAAATAGACTCGGCTGCAGGAGAAGAAGCTACTGCATCTCCCAAAAGAGAAAGAAAAGCCAAAGTAATGAAAAAAGAATTCATTGCCAAGGAAGACGAAGAAGCTTTGAATGCAAATGTTGTAAGTAAATTCGCAAAAGAAGAAGAATAATTAATCAATATGCCAATGAAACAATATGCCGGTATGCCAATTAAAACACTATAATTAATTGGCAAATTGGCAAATTGGCAAATTAAATACATTAAGATATTATGGCAGTAACAATGGCAGATATTACGCACTTGCGTAAAATGACCGGTGCAGGAATGATGGACTGTAAAAATGCACTGAATGAAGCTGAAGGAGATTATGACAAAGCTATAGAAATCATCCGCAAAAAAGGACAGGCCGTCGCCGCTAAACGCGAAGACCGCGAAGCTTCCGAAGGATGCTGTCTCGCTGCAACAAACGGAGATTTTGCAGCAATTGTCGCTTTGAAATGTGAAACTGACTTCGTTGCTAAGAATGCGGATTTCATCGCTCTTACAAAATCTATTCTGGATGCTGCTTTGGAAAATAAGCCCAATAGCATAGAGGAATTAAATGCAATGACTATCGATGGAAGCACTGTTTCTCAACTGGTAACGGACAGAATCGGAATTACAGGTGAAAAAATGGAAATTGGAGCTTACGAATTCGTATCCGCACCAACTACGATTGCTTATATCCATCCGGGAAACAAATTATCAACTATCGTTGCCTTGAACCTCTCGAATGTGGACACACAAGTGGCCAAAGACGTAGCCATGCAGGTAGCAGCAATGAATCCGGTAGGGGTTACTAAGGACAATGTCTCTCAAGAAATTATTGATCGCGAATTAAAAATCGCACGTGAAAAAGCGCAGGAAGCTGGTAAACCGGAAGCTATCCTGGATAAAATTGCTGAAGGCGCTTTGAATAAATATTTCCAGGAAAATACATTATTGGCGCAAGCTTTCATCAAAGATGGAAAAATAACAGTGGAACAATATTTGAAACAACAAAACAAAGAACTGACTGTAAATGCGTTCAAACGTGTCACTTTGAATGTCGACTAAGCAGTCGATATTTCATCTATAACAAAGGGCTGCTTCTTACGGAGCAGCTTTTTTTTTCATTGGCACTCCGCACATCGACATATTTAATTTATTCAGAGACCTATTTATTATGCAAAAAGAAGCTTTACCCGGAAAGACTTTGAAAGAACTTCAAGATGTTTGTTCCGGATTGAACATGCCATCTTTCACAGCCAAGCAGATTGCTGATTGGTTGTACAACAAAAAAATCAATTCTATTGATGAAATGACCAATATTTCGACAGATAACAGGGAAAAACTGAAGAGCAAATATACAATCAATCTCCGACCTCCTGTCAGCAAACAACAATCTGTCGATGGCACCATCAAATACCTGTTCCAAACCGGAAAAGATAAATTCGTAGAAACCGTTTATATCCCAGAAGAAGACAGAGCGACGCTTTGTGTGTCCTCCCAAATCGGATGTAAAATGAATTGCCTGTTCTGTATGACCGGAAAACAAGGTTTCTCAGGAAATCTCACAGCCAATGAAATTTTAAATCAAATCCAATCCGTACCGGAATACGACAAACTTTCCAATATTGTTTTCATGGGAATGGGAGAACCGTTGGACAATACGGATGAATTACTCAAAGTACTGGAAATCCTAACCGCATCCTATGGATATGCCTGGAGTCCCAAACGCATTACAGTTTCTTCAATCGGAATCACGCCCAATCTCAAACGATTCATCGAAGCATCAAACTGCCACCTGGCTATCAGTTTACACTCTCCTTTCGAAGACGAACGTTTGCAATTGATGCCTGTGGAGAAAGCTTATCCGTTCAAAAAAGTATTGGAATTAGTCCGGAAATATGACTTTTCACACCAACGTCGTGTTTCTTTTGAATATATCATGTTCAAAGGACTAAATGACGATCTCCGGCATGCCGAAGCTCTTGCCAGATGCCTATCAGGCATCCCTTGTAGAGTGAATCTAATTCGATTTCATGCTATTCCTGACGTGAAGTTACAGAGTTCGGATGAAAAAGCGATGTTTGCTTTCAGAGACTACTTGAACTCAAAAGGCTTCATTTCCACCATTCGTTCCTCAAGAGGAGAAGACATCCTGGCTGCATGCGGAATGCTTTCATCCAAATCCAACAATAAAGAATAATTACAATTTAACAAATTAATTTTCTTATCGCTCTTCTTAATTTTTAGTTTCTAGTTTTTAATTTTTAGTTTTTTAATAGTATCTTCGTAGCCTAAAAAATAATCTCATTATGATTAAAGCAGGCATTACCCACGGAGATATCAATGGAATCGGTTATGAAATCATACTAAAAACATTGTCGAATCCTGCCATATTAGAACTCTGTACTCCCATTATCTATGGCTCTGCCAAGGTTGCAGCATACCATAAGAAAGTATTGGAGATACAAGGGATCAACCTTACTACGATTAACAACGTCCAACAGGCCGGAAATAACCGGATCAATATCATAAACTGCGTTGATGATGAAATCAAAGTAGAACTTTCAAAATCAACCCCGGTT
Source organism: Bacteroidales bacterium (assembly GCA_031556755.1). GTDB lineage: Bacteria > Bacteroidota > Bacteroidia > Bacteroidales > Azobacteroidaceae > JAIRVZ01. The sequence continues at coordinate 3,356 of JAVBSK010000409.1, forward strand.
GCAGGAGAAGCTGCATTCATCGCTCTGGAAAGGGCTGTCAATGACCTGCATGAAGGAGTTATAGATGTTCTGATTACCGCCCCCATCAATAAAAAAAATATACAAAACGAGAAATTCAATTTTCCCGGACACACAGAGTATATCCAGGAAATAGCCGGAAACGGAAATAAAGCATTGATGATTCTGGCGACTGAAAATCTGAAAGTAGCTTTGGTTACCGGACATCTTCCTTTGGCAGAAGTTTCTAAAACTTTGACCATAGACAATATCGTAGCCAAGCTAATAGATTTTCATAAAAGTTTGACCTCAGACTTCGGACTGACAGGGCCTCGGATAGCTGTTCTTTCTTTAAACCCTCATGCTGGAGAAGACGGACTGTTGGGAAACGAAGAAAGAGACATTATCATTCCTGCTATTCAGGAAGCTGAAAGACAAGGTATTTTGTGCTTTGGCCCCTACCCTTCCGATGGATTTTTCGGATCCGGAGCTTTCAATAAATTTGATGGCGTATTGGCCATGTATCATGATCAAGGGCTGACTCCATTTAAAACTATTTCGATGGAAAACGGAGTCAATTTTACCGCCGGACTTCCTGTCATCCGCACCTCTCCTGATCACGGAACCGCCTATGACATTGCAGGAAAAAACGTAGCTTCCGAAGAATCATTCAGAAATGCCATGTACATGGCTCTCGATATATATAAAAACAGAAAGATACACAGAGAGATCACTGCCAATCCACTCAAAAAACAATATTTCGAGAGAGGGTCAGACAACGAGAAACTCGACTTGACTAAAGAAGATTAATATGAGACTGAAGAGTGAACGGATATTTGCTGATATTCGTTAATATTTATGAATATAGCGATTCACAATTAATTACAGATTCTTAACTAAACAAATATCATATGACAGATTTATTTTCAGTAAAAGAGAAAGTGATTATCATTACCGGAGGTTCTGGTATTTTAGGGACTTCGATGGTACATCACTTTGCGGAACAAGGAGCAAAGGTCATTATCCTTGACAGAAATGAAGAAGCCGCTAAAGTTTTGAGCAAGACTGTGTGCGAAAACGGAGGCCATGCATGGTCTCTTTATTCTGATGTCTTAAACAAAGAAGCATTGGAAAAAAACTATAATGAGATCATGGAAAAATATGGCCGTGTCGATGTATTAATCAATGGAGCCGGAGGAAATATGCCCGGCGCTACGATTGCTCCCGATAAGACTATTTTTGATCTGGAAACCGACGCTTTTAAAAAAGTGGTGGATTTGAATCTTTTCGGAACAATCCTTCCTTCAATGGTATTCTCTAAAGCAATGGCTGCACAGAAAAAAGGAGTGATTATCAACATTGCTTCCGAATCGGCAATTCGTCCGCTTACCCGTGTGGCAGGATATGGAACCGCTAAAGCCGCAGTAGTGAATTTCACCAAGTATCTGGCAGGAGAGTTAGCTCTTAAATTTGGAGAAGGATTGAGAGTGAATGCAATCGCTCCCGGATTCTTCCTGACAGAACAAAATCGTACATTATTGACGAATCCAGACGGTTCACTGACCGAAAGATCCAAAGTCATATTAGCCCATACCCCATTCAACCGGTTCGGAGAACCGGAAGAGTTGTTGGGAACATTACAATGGTTAGCAAGCGATGCCTCCAGGTTCGTGACCGGAACATTGACTGTTATCGACGGAGGTTTTGATGCTTTTTCAATTTAATAATAGAAAGTTGAAAAAACTATTTCATTTTCAATTATCAATTCTCAATGAAGTAAAAATATGTATTTATGTGAACAAACATGGCGTTGGTATGGCCCAAATGATCCGGTTGGATTGTGGGATATCCGCCAGGCAGGTGTTACCGGAGTTGTAACAGCCTTGCACCATATTCCGAACGGAGAAGTTTGGACTGTGGAAGAAATTGAAAAAAGAAAAACGGAACTGGCCGAGGCCGGACTACGTTGGTCTGTTGTGGAAAGTGTTCCTGTACACGAACACATCAAAACACAAACAGGGAATTTTCAGAGATATATCGACAACTACAAGGAAAGTTTGAGGAATCTGGCGAAGTGTGACATAACGATTGTAACATACAATTTCATGCCTGTACTCGATTGGACCCGGACAGATCTGGCTTATACAATGCCGGACGGTTCTAAAGCCTTACGCTTCGAGCGAGCTGCATTTATTGCTTTCGATTTATTTATATTGAAACGCCCTGGAGCCAAAAATGAATATTCCGGAAGTGAGATTGCCCAAGCCCAAGCGCGCTTCGATCGAATGAGCGAAGAAGATAAGAAATTATTAACCCGCAATATGATCGCAGGACTTCCCGGTTCGGAAGAAAGTTTTACTGTCGAACAATTTCAATGCGCTTTAGATCGCTATCAAAATATCGATGCTGAAAAATTACGTCAGAACCTGATTTATTTCCTGCGTGAAATTACTCCTGTCGCAGACGAGTGCGGCATCAGATTAGTGATTCATCCTGATGATCCGCCCTATCCGATCCTGGGATTGCCCCGTATTCTCAGCAATGCCGATGACGTTCGTCGTTTGATCGCAGCAGTCCCCAATAAATCCAACGGATTATGCCTCTGTACCGGTTCTTTCGGTGTCCGTAGCGACAACGAATTAGCTAGAATGATGACTGAATTCGGAGACCGTATCAACTTCGTTCATTTCCGCAGTACAAAGAGAAATGAGGAGGGTGATTTCTATGAAGACAACCATTTGGAGGGAGATGTGGATATGTATGGAGTAATGAAATCATTCCTTGAACTACAGAACCGGAGAAAAATATCTATACCGATGCGTCCCGACCACGGACATCAGATGATAGATGATCTGAAAAAGAAAACCAATCCGGGTTATTCCTGTATCGGAAGACTGAGGGGAATCGCAGAACTTCGCGGCCTCGAAATGGGAATCGCCAAGAGCTTGTTTAAAGACTAAGTTAAGATCAGCACACTGAATTGACGGAGAATCAAATTTTCGTTTGTTTTATAGGACGCAGGGATTCTTCGGATATTAATAATTCATCTTCATTCCGCGTCCGTTCTGTGTGCTGAAACAACTACACTCTCCGGGGCTATGATCCTTCTACACTAAAAGAAAAGTAAAGCATATTAAATCCGCCAACTCGTCAATTAAAGAACCTTGTAATCTCAAAAAAATCCCATACATTTGTGATTTACTTAAACCCAGGGATAGAATGAGTTTGTTACACAGGCTTAAATGAAGTTTTATATTTTTCACAATATTACTCACAAATGAAACTCAATGTCACCTGTTATTGAATATAAAAATGAAAAAAAATTGATAAACTGAAATTACATGGGATTAGAACAAAGTGGAAGACATTCATTTGTTGGGGAATAAGCAATAATCATCTGCTTAAATTGAAAGAACAGCTTAATTAGCTTACTAATATAGTAATTCAACAAAAAATATAAAAATAGAAACAGAAAAACAACAATCCCAGATTCCCTAAAGAGGAGTTGAAGGTAATGACATATTAAAAAAAGCGTTAGCTTGTATTCTTGCTACTGAAACTTCGACAATTTCAATGCAATCAAGAGTAAAGCGAGAACGCTCACGTTTATGTATATCGGCGTGGGCTTTACTCATTTATTTGATTGCAAGGTAGTCGAAGACCACAGTAGCAAATAATAAAGTTAAAGTTCCACGCTTTTTTATTTTAAATAACAGCCGATTTGGAACAGAAGGCACACACATACTATAAATTTTATGAAAACAGTTGATCTTTTATCGAGTAGTACTTTGTCTATTGCTTTGTTGATTATTCTTTTTGTATTATTGCTTGTGATTATTTTTTTATGGTATAAAAATAAGCCAAAGATTCCTGTTGAATCTGAGAGTAAAAACATAAATTCATTGCAGGAATCAGGCTTTAATAACGAAAAAGATCGCCAAATATCAGAACGGTTACAATTTGCAATAAAACAACATAATGAGACGAATATGGGGGTCATCCTGTTGTTTCAAAAAGACAACATTAATCATTTATTGGAATACCAGACTCACATCCACGGTTATTCTTATTCCAATCCATTTTCGAAACAGGCTGTCGGTTTTATTTCTGTTATATCCAGAATGGGAAATAACGATTCTGGAGTATCCCTCATGAATCTGATTAATGAAGCCTATCAAGAGTTTCACTTATTATCAATCAATGAAGAATTTACAGAATATCTGAAGAATTTACAAAATACTTTATCTGACTCTTTGCGAAAAAATGTAAATTACTTCAGTATCTCTTATTCTGGAGAAATAAAAATTCCTGTTTCGTTAGAATCATATCTAAAAGAAAATATTGATTCAATAAAAGATTGTATCACTTTATTATCAACAGGTGAACATATTGTAAGGCTTCGAAGAATAATTAATCTTATTTTCTCAGAAAAATCAATTAATGAAACAAAAAACTTCCTCAAATCATATATTGCCGGATTATCGGGTAATTTAGTTGGAATTGGAATAACATATATAGAGGAAATAAGCAATAATATAAATGGTTTTAAGAACATGAACGATATTGTATTTATTTATGCATATTTCAACACACTCAAAAATTTAATAAATTATATGTTAGTTAATTTTCCACAAGAATTATCGACTGAATTGACGGACGTTTTTGATATTTATAAAGAACAATATATCAGCCAAAATGGTAAAATATTGCATAAACTGAATGAAAGATCTTTGAATGACGAGAATATAACTTCTCTGTATTTCGGTCTGGAAAGAGATGGATAATTAAAAAAACTTCGTGTTTATTCTCTCATCCTCTTCTCTTTCGCAATGATATATGTAAAAAAAGAAAACTATTTTGTAAAAACTTAGCGTATTCCCAAACCTTTTTTTATTTTTGTTTCACAAATAATCCATGTAAAAACAAAAGCTGAAAAAGCAGATATCAAAACGAGATCCATACGATCCTCTAAAACAAAAATGCACAGGTATGAAACTTATTCCAGAAAAGTTATCGCGCAAAATACTTCACAGAAAAGGACATGGCATCCATTCTCCATTTGTTTTTAATCTGGTAATCAATGTAATCGAAGAAAAAAAAATACATGATGTCTTTGAAAACATAGAAAATTGCAGGAAAGATTTATTGAACTCCAAGGAGACAATTGATTTCATCGGGCAGAGCGGACTGATAAAAACAAAAACCATCGGAGAAATTACAGCCAAAGAAACCCAATCTAACAAATATGGCGCTTTATTATTCAGGTTAGTCAACTTCTTTCGCCCCGAATCTGTTCTTCAAATAGGAGGATCCAGCGGAATCATGAGTCTCTACCTGGCTGCATCATCTGACAAACATCAATGTTACATCCTGGAAGACAGGAATGTTCTGGTTCCTTTGATCCGGGAACAACATCAGAAAATACATGCTGAACATACGGAAATTATCCCAGGGGAATACATTGATAATCTAAAGAATTTGTTAAAGATACAAAATAACCATTTTGACTTGATTTTTTTGAATACAGCTCGAAATCCGGATCTGACACAAAAAATACTGGAAATGCGGATCAACACCAGAATCTTAATTATTGATGGTATTCGTAAAAATAAAAGGACAAAACAATTGTGGGAAGCGGTTACAAGCGATCCGCATGCTCGCATAACAATTGATTTATATTACTTGGGTATTGCTATTTTTGAGAACAAATTTTATAAAAAAAATTACAAAGCATATTTTGATAATGGGAAAATACAAAATATATACAAAAACAGGCGACAAAGGCTTAACTTCTTTAATTGGAGGAAAAAAAGTGAGCAAAAACAATCCTAAGTTAGATGCTTACGGAACAATTGACGAGCTCAACGCATTTATTGGACTTTTAATAGAAGAAATATCCGGCGAAGAACTTAGAAACACTTTACAAAACATTCAGTCATTATTATTTGTTATAGGAAGTATTTTGGCTACAGAATCCGGAAAAGAAACACTATTGCATGTGAATGTCAGGGACACTGAAATGCTGGAAAAAGAGATTGATATCATTTCATCCGATCTTCCCGGGTTGAAGGGTTTCATCTTACCGGGAGGAAGCAGGAGTGCTGCAGTCTCTCATATTTGCAGAACAATAAGCCGCAGGGCAGAACGTGAAATTTACAACGTGAATGATACAGAAGCCGTAGATCCCCGGATTCTAACATTTATCAATCGGTTATCCGATTATTTTTTTGTTTTGGCACGTAAATTGAATCAAACGAATAAAAAACAAGAAATTATTTGGAAAAAATCTTGTGAATAAAATATATTATTATACTTTTTCCGAAAATTCAGGAAGAAATTATAATAATCAAAATAAGAACTGTTATATGTATTGGACATTAGAATTAGCTTCAAAATTAGAAGATGCTCCATGGCCTGCATCAAAAGACGAATTAATTGATTATGCACTTCGTTCGGGAGCTCCATTGGAAGTCATCGAAAATCTGCAGGAAATGGAAGACGAAGGTGAATTGTATGAATGTATTGAAGATATCTGGCCAGATTACCCAAGTAAAGAAGATTTTTTCTTCAACGAAGAAGAATACTAAAAGAGAAATTAAATACCCTCTACAAGGGGATTAAAATAAGAGACAGGCCGCATTTAAAGTGGCCTGTCTCGTTTATGAACGTCCAGTAAAAGAACTCAAACCTCTCAAAAAAAATTGAGAGGGTAAAAAGCACTCAATGTGTTTACCCTCTCAATTTATTCGGAAAATACTGTCAGACAGTTTCTTGAATTACATTACAATTCACCTAACAAGGTTGTTGTTGATGGTCTTCTTGAGGTTGCTGCATAAGCTTTCTCAAAATCATCCTTACTTCCGACAATCAATTTATCATAATCACGCAAACCTGTTCCGGCAGGAATCAAATGTCCACAAATAACATTCTCTTTCATTCCTTCCAGTTTATCAACTTTTCCGTTGCTGGCCGCTTCGTTCAATACTTTTGTCGTTTCCTGGAAAGAAGCTGCCGACATGAAGCTGGTTGTTTGAAGAGCAGCGCGGGTGATTCCCTGCAGAATTTGCTTAGCTGTAGCAGGAACAGCATCCCTTACCTCAACCAATTTCATATCCCTACGTTTCAAAGCGCTATTCTCGTCTCTGAGCTTACGAGCGGTTACAATCTGTCCGGGTCTCATATTGGGAGAATCTCCAGACTCAATAACTACTTTTTTACCCCAGATTCTATCATTTTCTTCCATCACTTCGCTCTTATCAACTAATTGTTGTTCAAGGAAACGGGTATCACCCGGTTCAACGACTTCCACTTTTCTCATCATCTGACGAACAATCACTTCAAAGTGTTTATCGTTGATTTTCACACCTTGCAAACGGTAAACATCCTGGACTTCATTGACGATATATTCCTGAACGGCGGTAGGCCCGTTGATTGCCAATATATCTCCCGGAGTGATTGCTCCATCCGAAAGAGGCGTACCTGCACGTACATAGTCATTCTCCTGTACCAGGATTTGTTTTGAAAGAGACACCAGATATGTTTTGAATTCTCCGGTCTTGGAAGTAACTATAATCTCCCTGTTTCCTCTCTTGATTTTACCGAAAGAAACTTCTCCGTCAATTTCAGAAACCACAGCAGGATTAGAAGGATTACGGGCTTCGAACAACTCGGTAACACGAGGAAGACCTCCGGTGATATCACCGGTCTTACCGACAGCGCGAGGAATTTTCACAAGAACTTCCCCGGCCTTGATGCGGTCTCCCGAATCTTTGATAATATGAGCGTCAAGAGGCAAGCTATATACCCTTTGTACTTCTCCGTTTTCATCGAGGATCAAAGCGCTCGGAAGTTTTGTTTTATCCCTGCTCTCTACAATGATCTTCTCTTTCAATCCTGTTTGATCATCATATTGCAACTTATAAGTAGCTCCTTCAACCAGATTTTCAAAAGCAATCGTACCTGAAGTTTCCGAAACAATCACATTATTGAAGGGATCCCATTCTATGATCAAGTCTCCTTTTTCAACCCTGTCTCCTGATTTGAAATATAATTTAGAAGCATAAGGTATATTGTGAGAAAGCAATACAATATTCGTATTCGGATCGACAATTCTCATTTCAGACAAGCGGCTAACGACAATCTGAACCAATTTTCCGGTTTCATCCAAAGCATCTACCGTTCTGAGTTCGTCGATTTCAAGAATACCGTCAAATTTGGAAACAACGCTATTTTCTGTTGCTATATTAGAAGCAATCCCCCCAACGTGGAAGGTACGAAGCGTCAACTGTGTTCCAGGCTCTCCGATGGACTGCGCAGCAATAACTCCGACAGCTTCTCCTTTCTGTACCATTTTATTGGTAGCCAGGTTACGGCCATAACACTTCGCACAAACTCCTTTTTTAGACTCACAAGTCAATACAGAACGTATTTCTACCCGTTCTATCGGAGATTCCTGTATAATTTTAGCTTTCTCTTCGGTAATTTCATCTCCCGAGTCAACAATGATAGCTCCTGTAATCGGATGTTGAATATCATGTACAGCGACACGTCCCAATATACGTTCATACAATGAAGCAATGACTTCTTCGTTATTTTTCAATTCGGTAGCAACCAATCCTCTCAATGTGCCGCAATCTTCTTCGTTAATGATGACATCATGAGAAACATCCACCAGACGACGCGTCAAATATCCAGCATCGGCAGTCTTTAAAGCAGTATCGGCCAAACCTTTACGAGCACCGTGAGTTGAAATAAAGTACTCCAACACAGATAAACCTTCTTTAAAGTTGGAAAGAATCGGATTTTCGATAATTTGTCCGCCTTCCGCTCCGCTTTTTTGCGGTTTCGCCATCAATCCACGCATACCGGAAAGCTGACGAATCTGTTCTTTAGAACCACGGGCTCCGGAATCAAGCATCATGTACACTGAGTTAAAACCCTGATCATCTTCAGACAAACGCTTCATCAGGATGCTTGACAAACGAGAGTTCACATGCGTCCAGGTATCAATGATCTGATTATAACGTTCATTCGTAGTGATGAATCCCATGTTATAGTTAGCCATGATTTGCTCTACTTCGTCATAACCTTCCTGTACCAGTTTTTCTTTTTCTTCTGGAATAATAATATCTTCCAAATTAAAGGACAATCCGCCTTTGAAAGCCATCTTATATCCCAAATCTTTTATATCATCCAGAAATTGTGCAGTCTTGGCAACTCCACAAACTTTAATCACATTTCCGATAATATCCCTCAACGATTTTTTGGAAAGGATTTCATTGACATATCCGACTTCCTTAGGAACGATTTCGTTCACAATCACACGTCCGACAGATGTCTCACGCATCACTTTCACGATTCTTCCCATTTCGTCTAGATCTTCCACATAAATTTTAATCGGAGCGTGAATATCCACTTTTCCTTCATTATAAGCAATCAATGCTTCTTCAGGTCCGTAGAATGTCAAACCTTCTCCTTTTGCACCTTTCCTGATCTTAGTGATATAGTACAATCCCAACACCATATCCTGTGAAGGAACCGTGATCGGTGCCCCATTAGCAGGATTCAAGATATTGTGAGAACCTAACATCAACATCTGAGCCTCCAGAATTGCCTCATTACCCAAAGGTAAGTGAACAGCCATCTGGTCTCCATCAAAGTCGGCATTGAAGGCCGTACAGGAAAGCGGGTGCAATTGAATTGCTTTTCCTTCAATCAATTTAGGTTGGAAAGCCTGAATACCCAAGCGGTGCAATGTCGGAGCACGGTTCAGAAGAACAGGATGTCCTTTCATCACATATTCCAATATATCCCAAACCTCCGAAGATTTACGATCTACTATTTTTTTAGCGGATTTTACTGTTTTAACAAGACCTCTATCAATTAATTTCCTGATAATAAAAGGCTTGTATAACTCAGCAGCCATATTCTTAGGAATACCGCATTCGTGCATTTTCAATTCCGGACCAACTACAATGACGGAACGGGCGGAATAATCCACACGTTTACCTAACAAATTCTGACGAAAACGTCCTTGTTTTCCTTTCAAACTATCGGAAAGTGATTTCAACGGACGATTAGCATCAGTTTTAACTGCACTTGATTTTCTTGAGTTATCGAAAAGAGAATCTACCGACTCCTGCAACATACGTTTTTCGTTACGCAAGATAACGTCCGGAGCTTTGATATCAATCAATCTTTTCAGTCGATTGTTTCGAATAATCACTCGGCGATAAAGGTCATTCAAATCAGATGTTGCAAAACGGCCTCCATCCAGCGGCACCAACGGACGCAATTCGGGAGGTATAACAGGAACAACCTTAACAATCATCCATTCCGGACGATTTTTACCTTTGGAAGCGCGGAAAGATTCTACCACCTGCAAACGTTTCAAAGCCTCGTTTTTGCGTTGTTGCGAAGCATCATTACTCGCTTTGTGGCGCAAATCATAAGATAATTCATCTAAATCCAAACGGGAAAGCAGGTCATACAATGCCTCCGCTCCCATTTTGGCAATGAATTTATTAGGATCAGAATCATCCAGAAGTTGATTTTCCTTAGGCAATGCATCCAGTATTTCCAGATACTCATCTTCCGAAAGCAAATCATAAGTTTCTCTACCACTTACAATACCTGGCTGGATAACCACATATCTTTCGTAATATACAATCGAATCCAACTTTTTAGTTGGTAAGCCTAATAAGTAACCGATCTTATTGGGCAATGAACGGAAATACCAGATATGGGCGACCGGAACAACCAGATGGATATGTCCCATCCTTTCACGGCGTACCTTTTTCTCAGTTACCTCAACACCACAACGGTCACAAACTATTCCCTTATAGCGAATTCTTTTGTATTTACCGCAATGACATTCATAATCTTTTACCGGACCAAAAATACGTTCGCAAAACAAACCGTCACGTTCCGGTTTATAAGTACGATAATTGATTGTTTCCGGTTTCAGCACTTCTCCACTTGAATTCGCAAGTATTTCATCGGGAGATGCCAAACCAATCGTTATCTTAGAAAAACCGGTTTTTATTTTATTATTGTCTTTTCTGAAAGCCATATTATATCTTAAATTATTCTAAGTTCACACTGAGGCCAAGACCTCTCATTTCGTGTAACAATACATTGAGAGACTCCGGGATTCCAGGTGTAGGCATAGGATCTCCTTTCACGATAGCCTCATAAGCTTTAGATCTACCAACCACATCGTCAGATTTGATTGTAAGAATTTCCTGCAGAATAAATGATGCTCCAAAGGCTTCAAGCGCCCAAACCTCCATTTCTCCGAAACGTTGTCCTCCGAATTGAGCTTTACCTCCCAACGGTTGTTGAGTAATCAATGAATAAGGTCCGATAGAACGGGCATGCATTTTGTCGTCAACCATGTGACCGAGTTTCAGCATATAGATAATACCCACTGTTGCCGGTTGGTCAAAACGTTCGCCTGTTCCGCCGTCATACAGATATGTTTTTCCGTAACGAGGAACCTCTGCCTTATCTGTCCATTCATTCAAATCTTCCAATGAAGCTCCGTCAAAAATCGGCGTAGCGAATTTCACGCCCAGGTTTTTACCTGCCCAACCCAATACAGTTTCAAAAATTTGACCAAGGTTCATACGGGAAGGTACACCCAATGGGTTCAATACAATATCAACCGGACTTCCGTCTTCTAAGAAAGGCATATCTTCCACACGGGCTATTTTCGATACGATGCCCTTATTACCGTGACGACCCGCCATCTTATCGCCTACTTTCACCTTGCGTTTTTTAGCAATGTAAACCTTGGCTAACTGTATGATACCAGCAGGAAGTTCGTCGCCGATAGTGACATTATATTTTTTGCGTTTGTACACAGCTTCAATTTCTTTATACTTAGCCATGTAGTTGTGCAACAACTCTTTGATTTGATCGTTACGCGTCTTGTCCGAAGTCCACTTACCCGGGTTGATATTCGTATAATCAATGTCCATCAACTGTTTAGCTGTGAATTTCGCACCTTTCGGAACGATTTCTACGTTATAATAATCCTTCACACCTTGAGAAGTCTTGCCATTAAGCATCACCATCAGTTTATCCACTAAACGGGCTTTCAACTCATGATCTTGTTTGGCAAATTCATCTTCAATTTTTTGAAGGATAGATTTTTCGTTGGTTTTCGCTTTTTTATCTTTTACGCTACGCGAGAAAAGTTTTTTGTCGACTACCACGCCGAATAATGACGGGGGTGCCTTCAACGAAGCATCCTTCACGTCACCGGCTTTGTCACCGAATATCGCGCGGAGGAGTTTTTCCTCAGGTGAAGGGTCTGATTCTCCTTTTGGAGTGATTTTACCGATAAGGATATCGCCCGGCTCAACGTGCGCACCTACCATGATCAAACCATTTTCATCAAGATTTTTGGTAGCTTCTTCACTAACGTTAGGAATGTCAGAAGTTAACTCTTCCAAACCACGCTTTGTATCACGTACTTCCAAAAGATATTCGTCAATGTGCAATGAAGTGAATACGTCATCACGTACTACTTTTTCGCTGATTACAATGGCATCTTCAAAGTTATAACCTTTCCAGGGCATGAACGCCACTTTCAGGTTTTTACCCAAAGCCAATTCACCATTATCTGTGGAGTAACCTTCAGTGAGGATTTCACCTTTGAGCACACGGTCGCCCTTTTTCGCAATCGGCCGCATGTTTACACACGTATTCTGATTGGTTTTCGAAAACTTTGGCAATTCGTATACTTTCATGTCATCATCAAAAGACATGAACTTTTCCTCATCGGTAAGGTCATAGCGAATAACTATCTTTCTTGCATCCACTGATTCGACCACACCATCTTTTTCTGCAACTACCAATAAACGTGAATCCTTAGCCACTTGAAATTCTATACCTGTGCCTACAATTGGAGCCTGAGGTTTAAGCAATGGCACTGCTTGGCGCATCATGTTTGATCCCATCAGGGCGCGGTTAGC
>JAVBSK010000018.1:0-4565 GCA_031556755.1 Bacteroidales bacterium
CGTCAAAAGCTTTAGATGCAACGTTGGAAGAAAATGAAATCAACTCGCGGGCGAGGTATTTTTGGGCGATAATACGCGCGTGATATTCCAGGTGAGCGGTTGAGATAACTTTACTTGAAAGCTGAGCGATGTAGAAAGGACCTCCGACCTGGTCAAGGTCTCCCCTTTTTCTCAATTGTTCCACAACTGTCAGCATATCTATGGGCTTTTGTTGTAAGGCCAGATCCTGTATGGCAAAGTAAATCAATTCGTGGATTTTGTCATAGAAACTTTCAGGACGAAGAATGTCGTTGATTACCGAATAGGCGTCTTTTTCCAGCATCAGGGCGCCTAATACGGCTTCTTCCAACTCTCTCGCTTGCGGTTGAAGCCGGCCTATTTCCTCAATGTTAGTTGTCGCCCTTTTTGCCTTGGGCCTGGTGTTCTTATTGTTTGTTTCTGCCATTATAATTAATCATTATTTAAGTGAAGATATACTTCAGGGGCTGCAAAGATAAATAACAATAAATGATAACATCTTTTTTTGATGTCTGATATATCAACATCTTATTAACAGGGAAAAACGCTAAATCCAGTTAAAATGAGTTGCCGAATGGACGAATTAAGGAATTGCCGGATTACTGTAACTCCTTATTACTTCTCAGAAACTGTTTTAAAATTTAAGTATGCTTCCCCAATTAATTTACATTATAAGCAAATAATTTAATCACAAAGTGATTGTATATTGATGGCTGTGGGGTAAGCGAAGCACAACCCCGGATTATTAAAATAGTAAGCGTTTTGTGGTTTATCGAAATTGAAAATATACATTTAATCTAAACTAATTGTTACGATTAAAGATACCGAAAATACAGATTTTAGCCAAACTGTTTAGTTGCAATCTCTTAATTGTTTGTGTAAGTTAATACCAAATAAATATATCCATGTCTAAAAAATACAGGGTGAAAAGTTGAAAAATGATAGTATTTTCTCAAAAATATATACATTTGTCTTTAAATAATGAAACGTTTGGTTAAAAACGGCTTTGAATATTGTTAGTTACTCATAATATATAATGAATAAAATTGTAAGGAAGGAGTATCTCTCCGAGAATGTAGTCAAGTTGGAGGTCGAAGCGCCTTTGATTGCCAGGTCGAGAAAGGCCGGTCATTTCGTCATTGTAAAAGTAGGGAAATATGGAGAAAGGATTCCTTTGACCATCGCATCGGCGGATTTGAATAAGGGTACTATTACTTTGGTCATTCAGGCGGTCGGTAATTCTTCCAAAAAAATATGTGCCTTGAATGAGGGTGAGTTTATAACTGATCTGGTAGGGCCGTTGGGTAAAGCCACTCATATTGAGAATTTCGGAACGGTTGTTTGTGCTTGCGGGGGAGTTGGTACCGCTCCGATGCTTCCTATTGTAGAGGCGATGAAGAAAGCGGGGAATAAAGTGATTACCGTTTTAGCTGCAAGAAATAAGGATTTAATTATCCTGGAAAAAGAAATGAAACAGTTTTCCGATGAGGTGGTGATTATGACGGATGATGGTTCTTACGGCAAGAAAGGATTGGTTACCAACGGCGTGGAAGAAATCATCTTGCGGGAAAAAGTCGACCTTTGTGTGACGATAGGTCCTGCGATTATGATGAAATTTGTAACACTTCTGACCGGAAAATACAATGTGCCGACAGTTGCCTCCCTGAATACGATTATGGTTGACGGAACCGGCATGTGCGGCGCTTGTCGCATTACTGTGGGAGGAAAAACGAAGTTTGTTTGTGTGGATGGCCCGGAATTTGATGCTCATCAGGTGAATTTTGATGAAATGTTAATGAGGTTAGCCGCATATAGAGACGTTGAATAAGACTAAGAGAATTAAATTATGACTACTACTATAGAAGATTATTTGAAAGCAGAACGCAATAAACCTTGGAGAGAAGAATTGCGTAAACAAATGAAAAATAAAGAGCGCACGGATATTCCGAGGGTACATATGAATGAGTTGGATGCGGAATATAGAAGTCACAATTATGAGGAAGTCAATCTGGGATTGACGGAAGAACAAGCTGTGCTGGAAGCGAAACGTTGTTTGGATTGTCCCTCTCCTTCCTGTATGGAAGGTTGTCCGGTCGGAGTCAATATTCCTAAATTCGTCAAAAATATCGAAAGGGGAACGTTTCTGGAAGCCGCCCAGGCGTTGAAAGAAACATCTGCTTTGCCTGCGGTTTGCGGCCGGGTTTGTCCTCAGGAAAAACAATGTGAAAGCAAATGTATTCACCTGAAAATGGGTAAAGAGGCCGTTGCTATCGGATACCTGGAACGATTTGCCGCCGATTATGAGCGGGAAAGCGGACAAATGTCCGTCCCCGCAGTGGCTGTTTCCAATAGGATTAAAATTGCCGTTGTCGGTTCAGGTCCTGCCGGGTTGTCTTTTGCCGGAGATATGGCGAAGTCGGGTTATGATGTTACCGTTTTTGAGGCTTTGCATGAAATTGGCGGCGTGTTGAAGTATGGAATTCCGGAATTCCGGTTGCCCAATGAAATTGTGGATGTCGAAATTGAAATATTGGGTAAGATGGGAGTGAAATTCATTTCCAATTGTATTGTAGGAAAAACAATCAGTTACGAAGACTTGCATGAAATGGGATTCAAGGGAATCTTTATTGCGAGTGGAGCGGGATTGCCTAATTTTATGAATATACCGGGAGAAAATTTAGTCGGCGTTCTTTCTTCGAATGAATACCTGACGAGGGTGAATCTGATGGCGGCAGGTAAGCCGGAGTCGGATACTCCCGTACTGAAAGGCAAACATATTGCCGTCATCGGAGGAGGGAATACCGCGATGGATTCTGTCCGGACAGCCCGACGTCTGGGCGCCGAAAGGGCGATGATCGTTTATCGCCGTTCAGAAGAAGAAATGCCCGCTCGCGTGGAAGAAGTGAAGCATGCCAAGGAAGAAGGTGTGGAATTTCTGACCCTGCACAATCCGGTCGAATATCTCGGAGATGAGAGAGGACGAATCAGGCAAATGCGTTTACAGCAAATGGAATTGGGAGAACCTGACGCTTCGGGAAGAAGAAAGCCGGTGGCTATCGAAGGCGCTGTTGAAACAATCGATGTGGATATGGTTATCGTTAGCGTAGGCGTTTCCCCGAATCCGTTGATTCCGGCTGCTTTCCAGGGCTTGTCAGTCAGTAAGTGGGGAACGATTATTGTCGATCAGGAATCCATGCAATCGGATCTTCCCGATGTATATGCAGGAGGAGATATTGTGAGGGGAGGAGCGACTGTTATTTTAGCCATGGGTGACGGGCGCAAAGCGGCGGCGGCCATGAATGAAAGATTAAATGAGGCTGTCTTTTGATACAGTCTCATTTGAATGTGAATGAGTGTAAATTTTATACAAACCAAGGTGAATTTTAACATTATCACTTTGTTTTTTGTTAAAAAAATAAAGAATAAAAAAAGAATTTGAAAAAAATGTTTGTCGCTTATATATAATGATTTAACTTTGCATCATGGATCGTTAGAGATAACATCACACATAGGCTAGAATAACAACACACACAACAACTAAATGAGATCACAACAACTTTGTAAGAATAAAGTGAGCAATATGCTCCTGTTTGGCAGGTATCGGGGGCTGAAAAAGTTCGTTTTACTGCTGTTTCTCTTCTGCTTCAAAAGCGCATTTTCCGCAGCGCCAACGGATGAAGAAAATACTTACCGGGAACCTTTTTCCACTCCACAGGAACATGTATTCGGACAAGAAAATATTCCGCAGGATATTGATCATTCTAATATCTATCAACCGTTTCAGGCGGAGTTGGCCAATTCTCAACAACAACGCATTTCCATGAACGGTCTGGGGCTTTTAAGCGAACCCGCTCCGATAGAGGACACCTGGTTTTTATTTATACCTTTTATTGTCATTTTTATAGTTATGAAAAAAATAAAATCAAAAAAGAAAAATACAACATTACTTTTATTGCTACTATTTTCTTTTGCTTCGCTTCAGGCACAGGTGACGCCGAGGCCTCCGGTAGAAGATAAAGATTTCGTTTTGTGTTACGGACACAAGATGATCAATATTTTTGCAAACGATGGTTACGGTAATGTCGGCGCTGATGGTTTTCCCGAAGGCGTAACTCCACCGGCGGTGACGCTCAACCACGAAACTGCGGCTTTGGGTACGGCTACCATGACTTCCCGGGGATTGATGGAATATGTTCCTAATGGAAGTACGGGAGTGGATGTAATTACTTATACCGTTAACGGAAATACAGCGAAAATTTATTTGGTCGTGTTGAAACCTTTTGCCACTGATTATTATATTTGTGCGAATGTTAAAACTACAGTAGGATTATATAAAGTACCGGGAGTTGCTACTTATGAATTCAGAAAAGGAAACAATCAGCTCAATAAGACAGTCGGTACGACAACGGGTTGGAGTAATGTTATAGGGTATACTTCAGATGCTACTTCTGTTTTTCTAAAGGATCAAACAGCCGACTGGTCGAGTGGATATGTTTTCGAATATAAAGTAACGATGGCTCTTGCCGCTCCATATTCCGGCAAAACAA
>JAVBSK010000380.1:0-3246 GCA_031556755.1 Bacteroidales bacterium
TGTAAAATGTTCACACGGTATGACTACCGGACAGTTGGACGATAATGCCCTGTTCTACCTCCGGTCACGCGGGATTCCCGAAAAAGATGCCCGTTTACTGCTGATGTTTGCTTTTACAAGCGATGTATTGGACAGCATCCGGATCGATGCGCTGAAAGACCGCCTGCATCTGCTGGTAGAGAAACGATTCAAAGGTGAATTGGCCAAGTGTGGGGGATGTTGTGAAAAATGCGGGTAAAATGAAACCATTCGAAGTACATACAATCCGGAAAGATTTCCCTATACTTTCACGTGAAATATACGGGAAACCATTGGTATACTTGGATAATGCCGCAACAACGCAAAAGCCATTGGCGGTTATTCGTAAGATTGAAGAGGTTTACACCACGATCAATGCCAATATCCACCGGGGAGTACATTATTTGAGCCAACAGGCCACAGAAGCGCATGAACAGGCGAGAAAAACCGTACAGGATTTTATACATGCAAAATCTTCACATGAAATTATATTTACCCGTGGAAGTACCGAGGCTATCAACCTGATTGCATCTTCTTTTTGCCGGAAGTACTGCGGAAAAGGCGATGAAATCATCATTTCCATGATGGAGCATCATTCCAATATTGTTCCCTGGCAAATCCAAAGAGAATTGTCGGGAATAAATTTGAAGGTGATCCCGCTCAATGAAAAAGGCGAATTAATCACTGATGCTTTTGAAAAACTGATTTCTCCTCAAACAAAACTGATTTCCATAGCCCATGTCTCGAATGTGCTGGGGACTGTAAATCCGGTTAAGGAAATCATCGCGCTGGCTCACAAATATGGGATTCCCGTATTGATCGATGCGGCACAATCCATTCAACATCATACGATTGATGTACAGGTATTGGATTGCGATTTCTTAGTCTTTTCCGGACATAAAGTTTACGGACCGACAGGCGTCGGGGTATTATACGGAAAAGAATCTCTGCTGGAAGAACTCCCCCCATATCAGGGAGGAGGAGAGATGATTGCATCCGTATCTTTCGAAAAAACCGTTTTCAACGATTTACCATTCAAATTTGAAGCCGGAACCCCGGATTATGTGGGCTCTACAGCATTGGCCGAAGCGTTGAAATATATTTCAGTTATCGGCATTGAAAATATCCGTTTGTACGAAGACGAATTATTACATTATGCCACAGAAAAACTGATGGCAATCGATGGAATGCGTATTTTCGGCACGTCCGCCCATAAAAGCGGGGTTATTTCTTTTTTGGTGAAAGATATACATCATTATGATATGGGAATGTTGCTCGATAGATTGGGTATTGCTGTCCGTACCGGACACCACTGTGCCCAACCATTGATGCAATCCCTTGGAATAGAAGGAACAATCAGAGCCTCTTTTGCGTTTTATAATACAAAAGAGGAAATTGATATTTTAGTAGCAGGTCTTCAACAGGTTGTAAAAATGTTTTAAATCTTTGACAATATGTTTGCAGGTTTTATTTCATCGGCTTTGTTAGGTGCCCTGATTGGTTGGTTGGGCGGCTTAATGTTTAAAGGAAGAGGTTTCGGTAATTTCTGGAATATAATTATCGGAGCAATCGGAGGTTTTGTGGGTGGATCTGTTTTCTATGTAATCACATTAATTACATATACTGTTTTGTATCAGTTGATATTTGCATTAGTCGGAGCTGTTTTGATTATCTGGATGGCTTCTCTTATGAAGAAAAGCAATAAAGAAGATAAGAGTAACAAAGAAGATTAATGCTGGCATCTTACCTGCATAAAGATCTGATTGAAGCCGGTTGTGATGAAGCCGGAAGAGGTTGTTTGGCCGGTGCTGTTTTTGCAGCATCCGTTATTCTTCCGAAAGGTTTTGTATGCGAAGAATTAAATGACTCCAAACAACTTTCCGAAAAACAGCGATATGCCTTGAGGGAAATCATTGAAAAAGAGGCTTTGACCTGGGCGGTTGGTGTCGTTTCTCCCGAAGAAATCGATGAAATCAATATCCTGAACGCTTCTTTTCTTGCGATGCATCGCGCTGTTGCTCAACTTTCGTTTTCTCCCCAGCATTTGCTGATAGACGGGAACCGCTTCAGGCCTTATCCGAAGATTCCACATACTTGTGTGGTAAAAGGAGATGGTAAATATTTATCCATTGCTGCGGCTTCTATCCTTGCCAAGACATACCGTGATGATTATATGATGAAACTGCATGAGGAGTTTAATATGTATGATTGGCATAAGAATAAGGGTTATCCGACTGTAAGACACCGGAAAGGAATAGAACAGTTCGGTACGACTCCCTATCACCGGATGAGTTTTACTTTGCTTCCGGACGAAAAACAATTGTCGATAAACTTTGATTAAATTCGGAAAAGATGTTATATTGTCAATTAATCCCGCTGTGCGGTACTGACTTTCTGTGCACCTCGGCCGTTCAAATATGCGGTTTGGTGTCTGTTATCTTAAAATATGAAGACAAAATTAAATATTAAGTGGAGTAAAACCGTTCAGATAATGACGGTTATTGTTGCTGTTGCAATAATATGTGGAGAATATTTTTTAATTGAGTCTTTTCTTTGTTTCGGGAACTGGTTTTTATTATCGGTTGCATTGATAATCCTTTTTATTATTCTTTATTTTGTTCATAAGTCTCCTGTTTCCGTTGAATATAATGAGAGTCAGTTAATCATCAATATGCTGGCAGGACAAAAAGTTATCAACCTGAATGATATTTGCGAATCGGGAATCTTTAAACCGGATCGGACAGAACTCCGGCTATGGGGAAGTGGAGGTTTTTGCGGCTTTACCGGATATTTCAGGAATACAAAAATCGGTAAGTATGAATCTTTTGTTGGGGACTATAATCAGGCATTTTATCTGAAGACTAAAGATAATAAATATTTTGTTTTAAGTTGCGAGGGTAGGGATGCTTTGTTGATGAAGATAAAGACAAGAAATAAGAATGGCGTATAAATGATAGTTTAATATTTGCGTTCGCATTTATATTTAAGAAAAATACAAAAATCGGCAAGATTTTTTTATATTGATCAGAACCTTATTGAAAAGTAGCTTCAAAGCATCTAAAAGTGTAAATTAACAATTAGGATTAAAATCTTAATTGAATTATTTGTAATATTTCTTTTCTTTTGTTATGAATAATTCACAATAACAAATTAACTTTTCTTTTAAATTTAAAATACTAATAACTAATGGAATAGATTTTATTGGATAACAACTCAAATTTGGATATC
>JAVBSK010000033.1:0-9708 GCA_031556755.1 Bacteroidales bacterium
TTGAATTAAAATATTTTGGTTTGGTCGAAAAACAAAAGTAGTAAAATATTTCCAAAGAAATTATCTTTGTAGTGAACTTAGAAACAGTTTTAATTTGATAAGCAGTATTAAAATGAAACGATACGCCTCTCATTATATCCTTTTATCTCCGGACAAAGTACTCAGGCAACATTTTATAGAAGTAGACAATTCCGGGAAAATAACCTGTATATCTCCTCTGACAGAAGAAATTGCAGGAACCATATTTTACAACGGAATTATATTTCCTTCCAACATGGAAAATATCAACGCTGCAATACTAAATACAACTACGGATCATGCGGAAATTTCCCTTCCTCAAAAGCTATTCAAACTGGGAATAGTTGCAAGTCGGGAAGATTTTCCCGTTTACATTTATCATTTAGATAGCATAAACCTGTCTTCTCCTGAACTCAGCACAAATGATAGAGGTCGCTACTGCCACATTCAGAGACTCTGAAGTCGCATTTTGAGCGGGAAAATTAGGGATGAATAATTTTTGAGTGATTGATTCAGCTACTTCCTGAGAAATACCATTTCCTTCGTTTCCCATCACGACAAAGCCTTCCGCTCCCAATTGTTCTGTATAAATATCGTTTCCATCCAAAAACGTACCGAATACCGGGAATGAATCATTGATTTTCAAAAATGCAGGCAAGTCTGTATAATGGACTTTGACTCTTGCCAAAGCGCCCATTGTCGCTTGTATGGTTTTGGGATTATACACATCTGTTGTATCCGAGGAACAAATGATATTTTCAATTCCGAACCAATCGGCAATACGAATGATTGTTCCCAGGTTTCCCGGATCCTGAATACAATCCAGTACCAGACTCAGTTTTCCTTTCAGGTCATTTGTATCCAATGGATACTGAGGCTGTTTAAATACTGCCAATACTTGTTGCGGATTTTTCAACAGACTGACTTTTTCCATCTCCCCGGGAGCGGCTATCTGCAATTCCCGGACTTTGATATCCCCTTGGGTAGCCAACCAGGAAGCCTCCGTAAAAAGCAAGAGACAGTCAAAATACGGGAATAAATCCGAAACCAACTTATTCCCTTCCGCCAGAAAACAGGCGCTTTCGTCCCGATATTTTTTCTGAGACAATGATTTAATGAATTTTATTTGATTTTTACTTAACATATCTATTGACGGATAGAAGTATATACCGCCGCAAATTTCAAAAAAATCACGTACATTTGCAACTTATTCACAACCATTGATTAATCGATATTTTTACATACTGATTTACATTGTTGTTGCAGGATTATTAATTTCCTGCAGCACAACAAAGTATGTACCTGAAGGAGAATATCTCCTGGATAAAATTGAGATTGAATCAGATGTTCCGGAACTCAGATCGGTAGAACTCAGTCCTTACCTGAAACAAACTCCCAATTTCAAAATGTTCGGACTCTTTAAAACCCAGCTTGGAATTTATAACTTGTCCGGAAAGAATGATAAAAACTGGTTCAACAGGCAATTTAAAAAAGCAGGAGAAGCTCCTGTCATTTTTGATTCTACCCTCGTATACAAAACAGAAACAGATTTTAAAAGATTTTTTGTCAATAAAGGATATGTCGATGCGGAAGTTAGCTCCAGCATTACAAGGAATAAGAAAAAAGCGGAGATAAAATACAATATTACAGGAAATCAACCTTATAGAATTCGTACATATGAAACCAACATTCCTGATACTGCTATATTCAGTGTTCTGTATAAAGAAGATGGCAAACCGGAAAAAATTACCGGAGAGTCCGCTTCCCAGAGGACTCCATTAGTCAATACGGGAATGCCATTCGACAGAGGATTGCTTGATAAAGAACGGGACAGAATTACTAAAGTATTGAGAAACAGGGGATATTATGCCTTTGATAAAAACTATCTGACATATGACGCCGACAGCGCTCTGCTTTCAAATTCTGTGGATTTAATGCTGCAACTACACCTCTATCCCGAGATTCTACCCAGCGGTACATTTGTAGAAATGCCTCACCGTAAATATTATATAGACCAGGTTTTTATTTATACAGATTATGATCCGCTCCGGGCAAGTATTGAAGGAGAAAGTTACCTGGTCAGAGACAGTATTGTTAACGGAAAATATACGATATACTTTCCTCAGAAATCTCCGTCCATCCGTCCAAGCGTATTGATGGCTCACAACTACCTGAGTCCTGGCAGGTTGTATGCCCAGGTCAGGGAGGAAACTACTTATTCCGCCTATTCCGGTCTGGCGGCGCTTTCCAATATTCAACTGAGGATCGAAGAAAAAGTGCGGAACGATACGGCTTTTCTGAATTGCCACATATTAACGATGCCTGCCAAGAAACAATCCATTTCTTTCTCCATAGAAGGAACCAATTCTGCAGGAGACCTGGGGTTTGCATCTTCCATAGGATACTATCACCTGAACCTTTTCAAAGGTTCGGAGGTATTCAATATCAAGTTACGCGGCGCATACGAGGCCATTTCCGAGAATTTCTCTCAAAATTATTTAGATTTGGGAGTAGAAACAGCCATTCGCTTCCCCAGCTTCATGTTTCCGCTTTTGCCCTATTCTTTCAGAAGGAGTATGAGGGCTTCCACCGAATTCAATCTTGGTTACAATTACCAAACCAGGCCGGAATACGATCGGATACTGGTATCGGGAGGACTGAAATACCTGTGGCAGAGCAGGAGCGCCGGAATGGCGAAACATCAATTCAGTCTATTGGATATAAACTATATTTACCTGCCCCGGATTTCCCAATCTTTTATTGACAAATTACCGAATAAAGATGCAATGTTGTTCGGATATACCAGTCAGTTCATTGTCGGAATGGGGTATACTTATTCTCACTCGACATTCAACCCACTCCAGAAACAAAGAAATGTATATTCACTGAGGGGTTCGTTGGAATCGGCAGGAAACGCCTTGTATACATTAAGTAATCTACTTCATTCGAAGAAAAACGCACAGGGAGTTTATGAGTTATTCGGAATTCCTTACGCTCAATATGTCAAAGGAGATATTGATTACTCCAAAACCATATTCATAGACAAACACAATTCCATCGCCTGGCGTATTGGAACAGGAGTCGCTTATCCTTACGGAAATGACCTGAGAATTCCTTTCGAGAAAAGGTATTATTCAGGAGGAGCCAACAGTGTAAGGGCATGGCAAGTAAGGACACTTGGTCCCGGAAAGTTTGTCTCCAACAATGGAGAATCTTCCATTTACGATCATTCGGGAGATATTAAACTTGATCTGAATCTGGAATACCGTTCGAAATTCTTCTGGAAATTTGAGCTGGCAGCCTATGTAGACGCCGGAAATATCTGGACAATCAGAGAGTATGAAAATCAACAAGGCGGTTATTTCCGGTTCGATTCGTTCTATAAAGAAATAGCCCTGGGATATGGATTGGGGCTTCGCCTGGATTTCGATTTCTTCCTGATCAGGTTGGATACCGGGTTAAAAGCATATAACCCCGAAAAGGATGGAAAAGAACGATGGGCTATTTTACATCCTGATTTCGGGGAAAATTTCGCTTGGCATTTTGCCGTAGGTTATCCTTTCTAGATTATTCTTTGATCATTTTTCCAGTGTAGCTCTTGTCTCCGGACAGAATTTTCACTATATAAATCCCTGATTGTAAATAAGAAACATCATACATTCCATCAATTACTTCTCCTGAAGACACTTGTTTTCCACTCAAATCACAAATAGAAATATTTCCGGATTCAATATCCAACCGGATGAAATCACAAACCGGATTGGGATTAATATGCAGTTTTCCGAACTCGGTCTGTTTCAGTCCGGCTGCCGGATTCGCCAGGATAAAAGCGGCTATTTCTTCAAAATAATCGATAGGATCTCCTTTGGCATTGCTCAGCATGTCGTCGTGATCCGCCCCTGTTATCCGGTAATGGATGAGATTTTTTGTACCCGGAGTCACGTATGTATATTTTTTCGCCGACTTTCCATTGGACTCGGCAAATGATTGTTCTATCGGTGGTATGGCCTGTGAATGATTAACCGCATTCCAAAAAGTAATTACATCTTCTTTCTTTTCGCAAAGGGAGATTGTTACCGGAAGAGGAGATGAAATCCCTGGAATCTGAATCGGCTTCATATCAGTTCCTTCATAATAAACAACCTCATCGTCAATGCTGTGGAAGTCACAGACTGGAACGGGTTGGGCATTTGCTTTATGATCTATCTTCGTACCCATAGAACCGGCAACACAAATAATTCCGGCTAAATCGGCGGCATGATACATCGCATACTGGTAGGTCATAAAGGCCCCCAAAGAAGTTCCCAGAAAGTATAATCTTTTAGCATTAACCGTCCGGTATTCTTCTTTCGTTTTAGCAATCGCCGCATTGATGAACTCAACATCATCGACACCCGCATTCAATTCGGCAGTTACCTTCAGAAGTTCCATTCCCCACAGACTCCCAACGGCATTCACATAAAGTCCTGCGCCCCAGACTGCATTCAGGGGAATCCTACTTTCTTCAGGAAATTTATTCATCTGTTCAACAACACTTGCATCTTTCTCCGGTAAAGCCTGAGGAGCTATTATAAGCAAGTTCAATGCTTTGGCCAAAGGAGTTACATTCACTGCATCGAAGAAATCAACAGCGTTCCGGTTCAGTCCATGCAGGCAGACCAATATTCCGGTTTCCGCATTAATTGTCGGAGGAGTATAAACATAATATTCACGGGCATCTCCTCCGGATTCTATACCTTTCTTAAGAAAAAGAACCGGATCAGCCTGAACTGAAGTGAATACAAACAAAAAGAGCAGAGAGTAAAGGACATTTTTCATATTTGATGTATTGAAATTAATAATCTTTTGCACTATTACAGAGTAATATCTGCAAATGTAAAAATTATTATTCGAAAAATCTTTGAAAAATGTTATATTTTATATCTTTGCGAATTAAACTAAGCGTATTTTCTTTATTACTTACTTAATTAATTTTCACATGAATTATTTCAAACGATTTGTGATACCTACTATCGCAGGTGTCTTTATTTTGTTTTTCTCCGCGTGTGTCAATACTGATTACGATCTGGATGATGAACATTTGGACAAAAATATCGTATTAAGTCCTGACGGAGTCAATCTTCCTGTTGGAAACCTGGAATCAATCATCTTGTATGATGAAGTAAAGAAACATTATGATGAACTTAAGATCAGCCCGGATGGTGGATTGTATACTGAGTTCAAAGGTAATTTCGACGTGGAGATCCCTGTTTTTGATCCGATTCAACCGACCGTAGTCGACATTGATCCGATCAAAACGACCGATCCTTACATTGCAATCAATGATTTTAATCTGCCCGCAGAAGTGACTATCGCCGACAAAAAAAGTGATATCTTCTCCATCAAACAACCGGTACAGGAAAACGGGGAATGGAATTTTTCTATTCGTAAGATAGAATTTACAACCTGTCAGTTGAAGATTCAACTAGCAATGAAAGGAATTACATTCGAAGGAAGTTCCGCACAAATGAATCTGGAATTGAAATTACCTGAAGGAATCACAGTAAAAGACGGCGGATCTAATACCGTAAGCAGACAGGTTCCTCTTATTAATTTTAATGGAGGAACTCCATATACGATTAAGGTCGATGTAGACACCTATACTTTTGATAAGGATTCAACATATACTTATTCCGCAAAGATAACAAATGGAATAGGTACAAAAGTTAAAAGCGCTAACTCCAATGATTTCGAATTTGATCTCAGCATCACAACGGAAGAAATTACTCCGAAAATATTGAGAGGAAGCGTAAAAGCTTCGGAAGAAATTGCAGGAGAACCGATTGATATCAGTTCTTTCTACAGTGCTTTTGATGCCAGCGATATCTTCAATTTCACAAATCCACAACTGGATTTCAAATTAAAGACTAACCTGGGCATCAATTTCGATGTTGGCGGAACTATCTCCGGAGGAGCAGACAATAATGTATCCATCACACCTGCTCTTGCTTTTTCAAAGCCGCTCGCGGAAACCGGAGCGAATGCTTTCAAAGAAACCAATTATTGGTTGTCTCCCATACAACCGGATGGAGTCAATGATATATTTTGGAGAGATGTCGCTTTGGATAAGTTCCTGGAAAAGAAACCCCAGACGATAACATATAACTTCAGCTTGAATGCTCAAAAAGCAGGAAATCCCGATGCTTATTTCTTATATGACGGAACGTCCATGACTGCGGATTATACATTAAAAGTGCCTCTGGTTTTCAATCAACTGGAAATGAATGTATCCGATACGATTGAAAATGTATTCCCCAAGGAGGTATCCGATATTTTTGAAAAAATGGATAACTCGTCATATTTAGAAATCGCAGCGGACAGCGTGGATGTTATACTGGGAAAAACAGCTTCTTCCGCAAGTGTGAAAGTCACTGTTTCGGCTACCGTACTGGATGAAAACAAGCAAAAGCTGGATGTAGATATTGATCCCGTAGAATTGAAATATGGGCTTACCCAAAAACTGGTCATCAGAATCAATGGAGAAGATAAGGAGGGCATGAAAAATGCCAAACATCTATCATTCAAATTCACTATTCAGGGAGGGACGACTGCCTTACCCCTGGTTTTGGGACAAAACGACTACATTCATATCAAGAAATTACGTTTGATTTCATCAGATGGTTATCCTTCTGAACTTTAATTATATAATCTGGAAGAATTATGAATACAATATATAAACTTTTCATCGTGACGGGATTATTTGCGGTTACATTGTTTTCTGCAAATGCCCAAACCACCAATACAGGATATTTCATGAAATCCCAACACAGCAGAACTACGTTCAATCCTGCATTGCGTCCGGAACAAGGATACCTGGGATTTCCTCTTTTGAGCAATGTTTATGCAGATATCCGTACCAATACACTGAATCTGGATCATTTTATTTTTCCCGGAAGCGGTAAATCCCAGACATTCCTGCATAAAGATATATCTTTCGATAAGTTCATGGAAAACATTTCCGAGAATAATTATACAAATATTGACATTGCATATACTTTATTTGCTTTGGGTTTTTATTCCGGAGAAAGTTTCTGGACAATCGATTGGAACGTCAAAGCCCATACGGATTTGAATATTCCGTCTGAGGTATTTCGTTTTGCAAAAAAAGGATTCAGCAAAGACAACCCCAGTTATTATGATATGAAAGATATCCGGGGAAGAGCGACAGGATACAGTGAAATCGGAGTTGGCTATTCCCGTCCATTTCTCGATAATACTTTGATTGTCGGATTGAAAGGAAAGTTCCTGGTAGGATTCGGAAATATGGATTTTCATATCAAACAACTGAGTCTTGATGCCGGAATGGATCGATGGACAATGCAGTCGCATGCGACTTTAGAAGGTTCTGCTCCAGGACTTACTCCCAAATATGATGACGAAGGAAATTTCGAAGGAATTGACATTTCGGAAAACCCTGAGATTGCAGGATATGGTTTTGGATTTGATATCGGTGCTACTTATAAATTGACCGCTATCGCCGATCTGATAGATAATAAAACTTTTTCGGATATTGTCGAACGTCTTACTTTCTCCGCCGCATTAACAGATATTGGAGCTATCTCCTGGGCTAAGAAAAATAATATGTATCTGGCAACCAATCCGATGAAGAAAACCATTACCGGAGATTACGACATCAGTTTCGAAGATGAAGGGAACGGCACTTCTTTTGAAGATCAGATAGAAGCTATCGGAGACACTATTACTAACGCATTGAATCTGACTGAAGACCCCTCAAAATCAGGAGGACGCTCCACGTCTTTGAGAATGAATATGAACCTGGGACTTGAATATGAAATTCTAAAAGACAAATTGTCTGCAGGTATCCTTTCTTCAACTTACTTCAACGAGTCTCATAATGTCACTGAGTTTACAATGGCAGGAGCTTACAAACCTGTAAGCTGGTTTGAAGTCGGATTGAGTTATTCCTTCGTCCACAGTAAATTCAATACGTTCGGATTGGCATTGAATCTGGTTCCGTCCAAAGGAATGAACTTGTTCCTCGCCAGCGACTACGTGGTTCCGCATATAAATTCGGATTTCATCCCTACGACAAGTAAAGCCCTGAACGTTCAATTTGGAATTTCTTTCCCATTGGGCGCTAAACGATAAAAAAAATATTTCATCAAGAATCCCACAGTTCGGATTGACTAAAAAGAAAAGAGTGTCATGAAGATTGTGGGATTTTTATTTGAGGATCTTGTTAACCCGGTCGACAATCTGTCGAGGATTTATACTGTATAAACACTCATAATTTTTCCTGTAACACGGTTTATTTCCATAGACGGAACACGGACGGCAAAACAAGTCAGTTTGTACGGCATACTCCGCCGCTTGTCCGTATCCGTAAAATCCTAAATAAGGATGTGTCGCTCCCCATATCGATACTACAGGCGTTGCGGTCAACGAAGCCAGATGCATGTTTCCGGAATCCATCGAAACCATCACATCTAAATAAGACATCAGGATCAATTCGGAAGAAAAGGCGAGTTTACCTGCAATAGCATGAACATTCGTATGTTTCTTGATGAATGCTTCTAAACGGGATTGATCGGTCTTACCGCCAAAAAGGAATATGCTACAATCGGATCGTTGTGACAACAAATCTATGACTTCCTGCATTTTCCCCGAAGGATAAATTTTCCCTTCGTGTTTGGCAAAAGGAGCGATTCCAATCCATTTGCAATTTTTTTCACCGGTCACCGGTTCTATCAGGTTGAAATCCCGTTCTCCATAATCGAATATGGTCTTGAAATCAACGAAAAAATCATAACCTAAATTCAAAAAGACATCTCTGTATCGTTCGACGGAAGTCTGAAGCTGACTCAGTATTTTATCCCGCTTGCGGGTCAATACTTTTTTTTCGTTCCTACCTTTATCAATTACCGCTACTTTTTTTCCTTTGAGTTGAAAATAACTGCGGATCGCTTTCGAACGCAATACATCATGCACGTCGGCAATCCGGTCAATCGATTGTGATTCTATTTCGAGAATAAGCCTTTTTAATCCACGGAGCCCTCCATGCCTGGCATCCGAATCCACTCCCAATACTTTCACATTGTACGGACAACACTTGAATATAGGAAGAAGCGGTTTTTTTGTCATCAACAGGAACTCGTCCTCCGGATATTTTTTTGCAACGGCATATAAGACTGGAATGAGCATAGCAACATCTCCCAAAGCGGATAATCTGATGACGAGTGTCCTGGACATGGTCTATTTTTTACCGTACAATACGGGATTGAGTGACGGATCATTATACATCTTCATCTGTTTGTAGACTTTCATATATTTTAATCCTTTTTCAAAGTCATTCAACAATTGGTTGATGGCTCCCGAAAGATCAGTCCTTTGTTCCAATAAAACATTTAATTTTTTGCGACATTGCTCCCGATGAATTTCATCGGCCTCTTTTCTGTCCACTTCCGATTGCATGTGATATATTTTCAACACCAATATTGACAGGCGATCAATTGCCCAGGCCGGGCTCTCCGTATTCAGACCTGCATCCGGAAGCGTTTTTTTATCCTTATATAAATCCAGAAAATAACTGTCAATCAGTTCCACCAGATCCGTTCTGTCCTGATTAGATTTATCTATCCTTCTTTTGATTACCAGAGCCTCAACCGGGACAATATTCGGATCGCGGATGAT
>JAVBSK010000247.1:0-5817 GCA_031556755.1 Bacteroidales bacterium
GAAAAAAATATCCTGCTTGCTCCAGATCATTTAAAACACAAAGCATATGTTTCTTCTTGAGCTCAAAACAGGCGGAAATAACCAAACTTCCGGATGAACCGTTTAATCCTTTCAAGTATATATTCCGTTCTTTTTCGAGAAAAGCAACGATGGCTTTTACTTTGGGATGATTGATGTAGAGCTTTTGTAAATTCGCAGTTTCCAACGTGATAAATTTTGTGCAAAAGTAGTGAATTCATGACTGAATTACTCAAATGAGAATAAACTTTTGATTGGACTTGATTCATTGAGAATGAAAAAATCAAAAATCAAAAACAAAGAATGAAATAAATGAGTTATAAGGTATCGGATAAAAATTAGGACTTGTCCATTTGTAACTCGTCTGTTTGCTAATTTTCAAAAAGTGAGGATGAGTTCGCTCATAAAAAGAAGTGAAAGCAATATTTCCGAAAAAAATCTGTTTATCTTTGTGTTTCATATTAAATTACTGAGATTTTATGAGCGACAGTATTGTCATTATTCCTACATATAATGAAAAAGAAAACATAGAAAAAATTATCAGAACGGTTTTTACTTTGCATCACTTGTTTGATGTACTCGTAATTGATGATGGTTCTCCGGACGGAACTGCTGATATCGTGAAGAAATTGCAGGAAGAGTTTGCAGGACGCCTTTTCATGCTACAACGCAAAGGTAAACAGGGACTGGGTACTGCTTATATCTGCGGATTCAAGTGGAGTTTGGAGCATCGATATGATTATGTTTTTGAGATGGATGCCGATTTTTCACACAATCCGAATGATTTGTTGAGGTTATATGAGGCTTGTGTTTCAGGAGGAGCGGATGTTGCTATCGGTTCTCGTTATATATCAGGAGTAAATGTTGTTAATTGGCCGATGAGCCGGGTGTTGATGTCGTATTTTGCCTCAAAATACGTACGTTTCATTATGAGGATGAAAGTTGCGGATACAACGGCTGGTTTTGTATGTTATAAAAGGAAAGTGTTGGAAACCATCGATCTGGACCACATTCGCTTCAAGGGATATGCATTCCAGATCGAAATGAAGTTTACGGCGTATAAGTTCGGATTTAAATTGAAAGAAATACCCATCATATTCATTAATAGAGTTGAAGGCGTTTCCAAAATGAGCGGAGGTATTTTTGGCGAGGCTTTCTTCGGTGTGATCAAATTAAAATTATATAGCTTTTTAAAAAAATATGAAAGAAAACAATTATGAAATTATTTTTAGTGCTTTTTTCCTTTGTTTATCTGTTAATTAATACTTATATATTTATCCGGGGATGGCAAGCTGTTGCTCTTTTACCTCTCATTTGTAAAATTCTTTTTGTTTTATTGTTTGTAATAGCGTCCAGTTCTTTTATTGTCGCTATGCTATGCCGTGAAACACTTCCGTTGATACCATTGAAAGTGATTTACGCAATAGGAACCGGTTGGTTTTTTTGCATGTCGTATTATCTCCTGTTTTTCATCTTAACGGATGTTGTTGCATTGTTGGATCATTGGCTTCATTTTCTACCCGGGAATATCGCTTCTCATTTCAGGCAAATACAGTTTGTGATGGTTACTCTTACTGTTCTTGTAATGATGCTCTGGGGATATCGCCAGTTTTCTCAACCGGTGGTAAATACTCATCATATAACCATCAACAAGAAAGCGGGAGATCGAAAAAATCTACGCATAGTTGGAATCAGTGACGTTCATCTGGGCTTGCTGGTAGATAAAAAACGTCTTGCAGGATATGTGGAACAGGTTAATGCATTGAATCCTGACTTGATCCTGATAGCGGGAGATATTGTGGACAATAGTACTCGTCCGTTGAATGAAGAAAAAATGTATGAAGAATTGAATCGGCTTCAGGCTCCCCTGGGAAT
This sequence comes from Bacteroidales bacterium, assembly GCA_031556755.1. Lineage (GTDB taxonomy): Bacteria > Bacteroidota > Bacteroidia > Bacteroidales > Azobacteroidaceae > JAIRVZ01. Next base: position 1,894 of record JAVBSK010000247.1, read on the forward strand.
TTATACTTGTTTGGGAAATCATGAACATATCAGTGGAATAGAAAATAGCTTGTCGTTCTTTAGTAAAACAAAAATCAATCCCCTGGTCGATACTGCGGTGCATATCGAAGGTGATTTCTGGATCGTTGGACGAGATGACAGATCTAATCCGAAACGTAAAACGCTGGAAGAATTACTTGTTCCGGTAGATAAAAATCAACCAGTCTTTCTCATTGATCATCAGCCCTATGATTTGGATGAGACGATGAAAAACGGAGTGGACCTTCAATTTTCAGGACATACTCATAACGGACAAATCTGGCCGGGTAATCTGATTGTGAGAAAAATGTATGAAGTCGGACAGGGTTATAAACAAAAAAAGAATCTGCATGTTTATGTATCTGCGGGAATTGCAATTTGGGGACCGTTGTTTCGCATAGGAACAGTATCCGAAATTGTAGTGTTCGACATCGCGTTCAAATAACGTAAATTGATAAAAAGTGATTTTCTTTTTTCGTTCTATATTTATTCAAACACTTCTGAATGCGTTTGTTGTTTATCGGATTCAGAAGAATCGGGAGATATCCAGGACGTTCAAACACGTATTGACAGTCTTGTATATTATAGAAACGTTGATGTATTTTGTAGGATTGTTGGCGTCTCGTTACCTGTCGGTGTCTGAAATAGGTCTTATTCACAAAATAAGCGGTGTCTGGGTAATATTCCAGGTCTATCTGGTACTTTGGATTTTTCTTTTCGATTTTATTTTGCTTAAAGTTAACCGGTTGAGATTGAGAAAGAAAAAGCAGAGAAGAGTCAAGATTGTTTCTTTCTGTACCGTTGTTTTATTTGTCTGGCTTCAGCTTTATATCGGATACCGTAATTATGTAAATCCGGTTGTTCTCAATTATGATTTTGAATTTAACTCTCCGGAAAATACGGATAAAAAGCCATTTCAGGAGTATAAGTTGTTACTTGTTTCGGATATGCACCTTGGTTATATTGTCGATAAAGAGATGCTGAAGAAATATGTGAAACTGATTAATTCTCAACATCCGGATATTGTCGTGATCAATGGAGATCTGATAGATTATGATTTACGACCTCTTGTAGAAACCGGGATGGATGAGGAACTGAGAAAAATCAAAGCGAAAAAAGGAGTCTTTTTCATTCCGGGTAATCATGAATATAAAGTTGATGCAGGGAGTTCTTTGAACTGGATTGCTCAAAACGGGATGAAAGTCTTGAAAGATACTATAGTAACCATAGATAATAATCTTTGTTTAATTGGTCGTGATGATGCGAGTAATGATGAAAAAAGAAAACCAATGTCTGTTTTGATGAAACAGCTTGACGTATCCAAACCTTGTATCATGTTTGCTCATCAGCCTGCAGATATAGAAGACGCTTGCCAATATAAAATTCCTCTTACCCTTTGCGGACATACGCATCGCGGTCAGATTTTTCCTGCCAATCTGGTTGCACATTGGCTGTATATCAACTCTTATGGTTGGCATGACGAAGGCGAATGTAAGTCATATACGACTAGCGGATTGGGTTTGTCCGGATTTCCGATGAGGATAGGAAGCCGGTCTGAGGTTGTTGTTTTTGAAATCAAGATATATTGACTACCTTTGCCGGCTAATTAATATTATGAGTTGATGAGTTACCTCATTTTATTTGTTTTTTCATCGACTTGCAACTCATCACTCATTTATTAGTCAACTAAAAAATTAGAATATTATAAAAACAGAACAATTACGTGATGTGTTGGAGCGCGAGTCTGCGCTGAGGGGGTATCTTTGACGTTGATGCCAAAACTATTCAGTTAGAAGAAGAGGAACTTCGTACGCAGGACCCTGATTTCTGGTTGGATTCCAAGCGAGCAGACGAAGTGATGCAAAAGATACGAGGTTTGAAAACCTGGCTTGAAGGTTACAAACGGGTTAAGTCGGTTGTGGAAGAATTGCAATTGGCTTATGATTTTCAGAAAGAAGGCATTACTACCGAAGAAGAAGTTGATGAGGTTTATGCCCAGGTTGTCGAGCAACTGGAGAATCTGGAAATGAAAAATATGCTCCGTTTGGAAGAAGACCATTTGGGAGCCGTATTGAAAATCAATGCAGGTGCAGGAGGTACGGAAGCTCAGGATTGGGCGGAAATGCTTTACCGGATGTATTCTCGTTGGTGTGAGAAGCAGGGCTATAAAGTGACCGTTACTAACTGGCTGGATGGTGATGACGCCGGCATCAAAACCGTAACATTCCAGGTAGAAGGAGATTATGCTTTTGGTTATTTGAAGAGTGAAAATGGGGTGCATCGATTGGTGCGTGTTTCCCCATACAATGCCCAGGGAAAACGCATGACTTCTTTTTCCTCTGTTTCGGTGGTTCCCTTGGTTGATGATACAATTGAGATCGAGGTAAATCAGGGGGATATTACCTGGGATACTTTTCGGTCGAGTGGCGCTGGCGGGCAGAATGTCAACAAAGTAGAAACCGGAGTACGTTTGCATTATAAATATAAAGATCCGGATACAGGAGAGGAAAAAGAAATTGTAATTGAAAATACGGAGAGCCGTTCTCAGTTCGGAAATAAAGATAATGCAATCCGTCTATTGAAATCACAGTTATATGAACTGGAATTAGAACGTCGTAGGAGAGCGACAGCTAAAATAGAGGCAGGAAAGAAAAAAATCGAATGGGGTTCCCAGATTCGCAGTTATGTGTTTGACGACCGTAGGGTGAAGGACCATCGGACAGATCACCAAACGTCAAATGTACAGTCGGTTATGGATGGTAATATTGACGACTTTATCAAGGCTTATTTGATGGAGTTTGGAGGTGAGTAAGCGATTTTTATAAATTCTCTTGTTTCGTTTATGAAAAAGTAGTAATATTGCACCCGTTTTTAGGGAGAGATGCTCGAGTGGTTGAAGAGGCACGCCTGGAAAGCGTGTATACCCCAAAAGGGTATCAGGGGTTCGAATCCCCTTCTCTCCGCAAATATTGGTAGTTTTTGTTCTTACTTGAACAAAATGAATATTGGGTTGTTGTAAATTGAAACATGCTGAAATACAGAGGTAAATTAAGAAGTAGAGGGCTCTATCCGTGTTTTTGTTGGATTATTCTTTATTTTTCGATATTTATGCTTATATTTGCGGACTGTTTCGGGATACAGAGGAAGTGTAACTCCTTTTTGGGAATAAAATACACATTTATATAAGTTGAGTTTTTGTAAAAACATTAATTAAATTTTTGTATATGAAACTAAAAATTTCTCTAGTTAGTTTGTTGTTGGCTTTTGTAGTCACTACATCTTTTGCTCAGGAAGCAAAAACTTACAGTGAGACGGCTGGTTATAAAACCGCATTTAAACGTAACGGCGCAGGTGATAATTGGTTTATCCAATTGGGCGCTGGTGTTCAAACCACAGTTAGTAGAGATAATGAAGATTGGATAAGCGTACCCAATGCTTTAACTTTAGCTCCTACTTTTGCAGTGGGAAAATGGTTTAATCCTTATCTGGGATTCAGATTGAAAGGCGAAGGAGGATCTCTCCATAGTTTCTCTGATAAAGATCATGTGGTAATGCAAAGTGATATGTATTATAACGGACACTTTGATTTGATGTGGAATATGTCTAACTATTTCGGAAAATATAATTCTAAAAGAGTTTTCAGTTTTATTCCTTATATAGGAGCCGGATATTATCATATTGATCCTAACTATCAGGCAGGTAGAACGGCATATCATGCAGATCCTGCACTTGAAGCTGAAAGACGTTATGATGGATCTTTGAACGGATTGTCTTTGGATGCAGGTTTTCAATTCCTGTTCCGTTTGAGCGATCATGTTGGATTTCATATTGACCTGGCTGCTATGTTGGCTGATGACTATTTCGATAAAACGTATAATGGTAGCCGTTACGTGATGGTTCCTTCTG
>JAVBSK010000083.1:0-4950 GCA_031556755.1 Bacteroidales bacterium
TGCCTGATAGATATTGAAGCATGCCAAATCGAATAGTTGATTCTTAAATTCCAGAAAGGTCATTTATTTATTTTGTTTCTATTACGTTGTAAATATAATGCGTTTTGGAAATAAAAATGACTTAGCCTACAAGTTACTATGTCTTGAAAAACAATTTTATAAGGAAAGTATATAGTATATTAGCACGGAATTTAATTCAAACAAGCATGAAATACCCCTATTTATTGAGTGAAAGTTGGGCTAAGACTCTTCTAAAAGCCTTTATATACGCCAATAAACCTTTTTATCTTACCGTTGCAACAAATTCATTGTGATGTATTAATCTTTCTCTGGCTAATTTTTCATATGCTGTGCCGTGCATTCCGTAATTACAATAAGGATGGATGCTTATTCCTCCCCGCGGAGTGAATATTCCGGTTACTTCGATATATTTAGGGTTCATCAGGTGGATCAAATCTTTCATGATAATGTTCACACAATCTTCATGGAAAGCGCCATGATTACGGAAACTGAAAAGATACAGTTTCAAACTTTTACTTTCAACCATTTGGATATTAGGTATATAATCAATAAGAATAGTTGCAAAGTCAGGTTGTCCCGTAATCGGGCAGAGACTTGTGAACTCGGGACAATTGAATCTCACCCAATAATCGTTTTCCGGATGTTTATTGCTAAATGTTTCCAATACTTCCGGAGCATAGTCTTGTTTATACTCTGTTTTATTTCCTAATAAAGTCAGATTTTTTGTTTGTTCCATGATTCTTTTAGAATTACGAATGTGTCAATAGAATAATATACCAATATGCCAATGGATTAGTTACGAGTAATATCCATAAATATCAATGAATATCTTTCGCTCTCAAATATTCAGCCAATCCTTCCTGGCGCAACTTACAGGCCGGGCATTCTCCGCATCCGTCTGCCGGAAGACCGTTGTAGCAAGTTAATGTCTCGTTCTTTACGATGTCGAATGCTCCCAGGTCATCAGCCAGCTTCCATACTTCAGCTTTGTTTTTCCACATCAACGGAGTATGAATAATGAATTGTTCATCCATGGCCAGATTGAGTGTTGTATTGGTAGACCGGATGAATGTATCCCGGCAATCGGGATAGCCGCTGTAGTCCGCTTCAGACACTCCGGTCACGATATTATTAATTCCATGGGAACGGGCAATAACCGCCGCAAATGTGAGGAAAATCAGGTTTCGACCAGGAACAAAAGTGTTGGGATACGAACCTTCCGGTTTCTCTTTATCCATTTCCATATCGTGTTTTGTAAGGGAGTTTACAGCCAGTTGGCTGATGATTGAAGCATCCAGTACCTGAAACGGTATATTTGCTTTTTGAGCGATTTTTTGAGCGATCTGAACTTCCTGTATGTGTCTTTGTCCATAGGAAAAACACAATGTCCTGACTGTTTCAAAATGCTGCATTGCCCAATAGAGACAGGTGGTTGAGTCTTGTCCGCCGGAAAAAAGAACCAGTGCGGATTGATTTGTTATCATATCTTGAGAATTTTATATATAAAATTGAAGAGCTTTCTGTTATATTTGTTTAAATACTTCCAGTTGTAAGCCATACAATTCAGAGATTGTTTTTTCCAGTATGGGATGTTTCTGGTCGGGAGCGATCTCACACAGCGGTTTCAATACGAATTCCCTGAGATGTAACAGCGGATGAGGAAGCTGTAAAAACTGAGAGTCGATAATTTGCTGATCGTATAAAATCAGATCGATATCAATAATTCTATCCGCATAACCGTTTTGTGATTTTCTGTTTCTTCCCATTTCTCTTTCGATTTCCCTGGTGATATCAAGGATTTCAAAAGGGTCTTTATTGGTTTTTACTTCAACGGCCATATTCAGGAATAGGTTTGAAGACTCATATCCCCAAGGAGATGTTTCCATGATGGAAGACTCTCCGGAGATTGTCCCGATTCTTTCTCCGATAAGTCGAAGAGCGGTACGGAGATTTTCGTGTTTGTCCCCGAGGTTTGTTCCCAATGAAAGATACAGTTGTGAATAAGGTTGCAAGTGTCCGGAATCAGACAGATGCAACCTTTTATTTCGCTTTTCGTTTGTACACATTATATGATCAGCATCGCATCTCCATAGTCTCCGAACCGATAACCTTCCTTGATAGCAGTTTGATAGGTGTCCATAATCAGGTCATATCCGCCAAAAGCACAGGTAAGCATCAGCATGGTAGAGTAGGGCATATGGAAATTTGTGACCATGGAATCCGCTACGGAGAAATCATAAGTCGGAAAGATAAATTTATTGCTCCATCCGGAAAACTCTTTCAGGTTGCCCAGGGTCGTTACCGTACTTTCAATAGCTTGTGCAACAGAAGTGCCGATGGCGCAGACTTTTCTGTTGTTTAGTTTTGCCTTATTGACGATATCAACAGCTTCCTTGTTAATGATGATTTGTTCGGAATCCATTTTGTGTTTAGTCAGGTCTTCCACATCTATTTCCCTGAAATTTCCCAATCCGGAATGAACGGTGATGAATGCGAATTCGCATCCCTTGATTTCCAGACGTTTCATTAATTCACGGCTGAAATGCAGTCCTGCCGCAGGAGCAATAACAGCTCCTTCGTTTTTTGCAAAAATAGTTTGGTACCTTTCTTCGTCTTCTGTTTCAACCGGACGGTCAATATATTTGGGAATAGGAGTTTCTCCCAGTTTGTAAAGGGCTTTTTTGAACTCGTCATGTGATCCGTCAAAAAGGAAACGCAATGTTCTTCCGCGTGAAGTCGTGTTGTCGATAACCTCGGCTACCATTGAATCATCTTCACCAAAATACAGTTTGTTGCCTATCCTTATTTTTCGCGCCGGATCAACCAAAACATCCCAGAGACGGAGTTCTTCATTCAGTTCCCTCAACAGAAAGACTTCGATCTTTGCGCCGGTTTTCTCCTTATTTCCATACATCCTGGCCGGAAAAACCTGTGTGTCCTTGAAGATAAAAACATCTTTGTCGCTGTAATAGTCGAGAATGTTCTTAAAAACTTTGTGTTCGATTTTTCCAGTGGATTTATTTACAACCAACAACCTTGACTCGTCCCTGTTGGGAGCCGGATGTAATGCGATCGATGAATCCGGAAGGTTGAATTTAAATTTTGAAAGTTTCATGTCCTATAATATTGTCAAATTCTTCTATTTTTATGCAATCTTCCAACTTAATGTTCCCTATCCGGGTTCTCACCAGACCGGTAAGGTGCGCTCCCGAATGTAAAGCTTGTCCAATATCCCTGGCCAATGCCCTGATATAAGTCCCTTTGCTGCAAACTACACGAATCTTTATTTCCGGCATGTCGAACGAGAGCAATTCAATTTCATCAATAACCAACAATTTAGGTTTCAAATCGACAGTCTCTCCTTTTCTTGCCAGTTCATATGCCCGTTCTCCGTTTACTTTACATGCAGAATATACCGGAGGAATTTGCATGATGCTTCCGGTAAAGTTTTTTAATATATTCTCTACCAATTCTTTGGTAATGTGTTTGGTCTCGAATCTATTGTCTGTTTCTGTTTCCAAATCGAAAGAGGGTGTTGTTTCTCCCAATTTCAGAGTTGCTACATATTCTTTGGTTTGGTATTGAAATTCTTCTATCTTTTTGGTCGCTTTTCCGGTACAAACGATCATTACTCCCGTAGCTAACGGATCGAGCGTTCCCGCATGTCCTACTTTTATTTTTTTGATATTCAGGTGTCTGGATATCTTATACCTCAACTTGGCGACTAAATCGAAAGAAGTCCATCCTAATGGTTTTTGGAGATATAAAACTTCTCCTTCTATGAAATCTTTATGCATAATTTTCATAAGACACTTAAATCGTATCCCATCATTATGAATGCAATAATGATTCCTCCGACTAAGATCCTGTAATATCCGAATGCTTTAAATCCGTATTTAGTTAAAAAATTAATAAAAAACTTGATTGCCAATACTGCAACGACAAATGATACTATGTTTCCGACAATCAGAATCGACATGTTTTCCAGTAAAATAGTTTTACTTTCCGGGTTCATTATCAGTTTCAATAGTTTATAGGCGGATGCAGCAAACATGGTTGGAACTGCCAGGAAAAACGAAAATTCGGCTGCTTCTTTTCTATTCAGCTTTTGCATCATCCCCCCGACGATGGTAGCCATCGAACGGGAAACCCCAGGAATCATCGCTACACATTGAGCTAATCCTATAAAAAACGCTTTTTTGGATGTGATTGTTTGATCTTTGCTTGGTTTGTTGAACCATTTATCCACAAATAACATCAATATTCCTCCGAGTATCAACATGATTGCAACTATTAAAACGCTCTCCATCAGCTCATCTATTTTGTCACTGAATAAAAAACCAAATATGGCTGCGGGAATAAATGCGATAAATAGCTTTTTGTAGAAATCGATACTTTGTATAAAGCGTTTGAAATATAGAACGATAACGGATAATATCGCTCCAAATTGTATGATAACTGTAAATGCTTTGACAAATTCGCTGCTGGGAACATTCAATAATTTCTGAGCAATAATCATATGACCCGTTGATGAAACGGGCAAAAATTCGGTCAGCCCTTCAACGATTGCAATAATTATGGTTTGCCACCATGTCATTTCCTGCATAGTTCAACTATTTAACCTGGGAATAATTTCAGTTTTTACTTTTTTTGAGGATAGCCCAAATAACCATCAGGAATCCTGATATAGTGATAATAGGGGCAATAACAATCCGTTGAGTATCAAATATCTCTGGATTAAAACCTGTTTCTTCCGTTGTTTTTGCTCCGGCCATCAGGCAAAATCCGATGATGATGATAACAAGAGATATGGATAACAGTATGAAATTTTCTTTTCCGAATGCAAATCTTTTATTGTCCATGATTTTGTATGATTTAGAAACTGCTTAAAAGTATCAGTTTCATATATATATATTGCTTGTAAATTTT
>JAVBSK010000030.1:0-3678 GCA_031556755.1 Bacteroidales bacterium
AATTTGTAATAGTTTGTTCTGCTACTGTTGTATTTCTCAGTTTGCTTTTATGACTTTTTATAAGTTTTATTGTTTTCTTACCTGTCGAAGAATAATTAACATTTAAAGTCTGTCCAAAATTTATATTTCTCAATCCTAAACCATCATCAAAATCAACATTATATTGTACGTTATTTTCATTTTTATTAGTAAAATAAAAATCTTCATCAAATAAGAAGTTTACATTGCTTCCTTGATATATTGTATTTTTTAAGGTACTAGCAACATAAAGATTTTTAATTGCATATGGAGATTCATTCTTTTTTAATGTTTCTTTGATTTTTTGATCAGATACACTTAGTAGATTTTTATCAAAAGCATCCTTTCTTATTGCATTGTAATTGATGTCAATAACAGAAATTGGAATAAAATCCTCATTGTTAATATTTTCTTTTACATTTTTAATGTTATCCTCATTGTTATATCGCTTTATTGTTTTAATTTTTTTTGAATATTTATAATAGATACTATCAAGGCTTGGGAGTCTATATTTTTGTTTTACTTGACTCACTTCAACTTGATCATAAAGCTGTTTCCATTTGTTATATGTAATAGTTTTTGCTCTATCCGAACCATCATAATCAGCAAAAGGTACAAGTTGAATCGATTTATCAGATAAAAAACCCGTGGATACTGAGTTTGTATCAATATCGGAAAAAACTTGTTTATATTTTTGATAATCAAATTTTTGATAATTCACTTTAACCAAAGGAGTACTTTCACTTTCTTTTGTTCCGCTTTGTTGGGAGTCCAACGTCCAATTTTCGGCGGTTTGTGCATTTATCTCAAGCGTATAACCTAAGAGAAATGATAAAAATATGGGATATAAATATTTTTTCATGTCTTTCACTTTTTAATGATTTTCCATTCCGTTTGATGTTCCCCGGCCTGTATGCGCAGGATATAAGTTCCGGGCTGCTGGTTCGAGATGTTCATTTCTTCCGTTCCCGAAACGTTTGTTCGTTGCAGGATGCGGTTTCCGGAAAGACTTCGGGTTCCCCGGTTGGTGCGGCCGGAGCTCTGTTGACTTGTTGGATGACAATCGTCCGGGATATGCGGTTCCCTGCGGCATCGTAGCCGAAACTGATGGTTTGTGAATAAGTAGTTTGTATACCTGCCGCCATCAGGAAGGCAAACAGGAGGGTGAATAAGGGTTTCATAAGCATCTGATGTTTAATAAAGAGTTAAGAACTAAGAGTTAAGAATAGAGTAGTTACTATATCCATAACTTGTCTACTCGTTAACGAAAAAGGGTTTTTTGAGTATTTCTTTTTCCATAAAAGCAGGGGTGTTAATAGTAAATTTTGTGTTTTTCAATGCTGTTTTGTAGTGTAAAGTGCAAACGTATGGATTTTTTTTCAGGGAACGAAATTTAAAATGTTAAATTAATTGTATCGCAAAGCTACGCTTCGTTTACCTACGGTTATGAAAATACGTCCGGTCATCCCGTTTGTTAGTTTGCGAAAAAACTGATAAATTTGTCAGATTGATTTATAAATGTTTCTGGAATACAGTTCATTGTACAGAATTATCATGAGAAATACAAAGAGCATTTTATTGATTGTTTCATTTGTTTGCTATTTTGCAGTTGGTGCGGAAAATTCGAAAAAGATTATTATCAGCGAGTTTCTGGCTTCAAATCAAATGACGTTGCAAGACGAAGATGGTGATTATTCCGACTGGATAGAATTATTTAATCCCGGAACTGAGACCATTCATTTGTCGGAATGGAGTCTGACCGACTCAGATAAGAAACCCGACAAATGGAAGTTTCCTTCCCTGTCTATTCAACCGGGGAAATATTTGATTGTATTTGCATCAGGTAAAAACCGGGCTGTTGCAGGGAAAGAATTGCATACCAACTTTTCATTGTCAAAAGAAGGAGAATATCTCGGAATCATACAGCCTGACGGAACCATTTCTGATGAATACAGACCTGTATACCCTCCCCAAGCCGATGGAGTATCTTACGGATACTACCAGGGACAATTCTGTTTTTTTGAAATTCCAACGCCCGGGAAGGAAAATACACCGGCTAAAAAAGTTGAATCTCCTGTATTCAGTGTAGGACGTGGATTCTTTGATGAAGCTTTCTCCGTTACTTTAAGTGTATCCGATCCGGATACGAAAATTTATTATACAACAGATGGAACCAGACCTTCTTCCCGAAGCAATCTTTACACTGCTCCCATCAATGTATCAAAAACGACCCCGTTGAGTGCAATCGGAATAAAAGGCAATGATTCTTGTCTGGTCGTTTCCCATACTTATTTTTTTATCAATGATATTATAAAACAGTCCAAAAATCCGGCAGGATTTCCCAATGTATGGGGATACCTGGGAAGTTCGATTTCCTATGCCAACTACAAAGCCGGCGACCGGGCGCCTGCACATTATGCAATTGATTCCAGGGTATGTGAAGATCCTGCCTACAAAGCGTATCTCAAGGATGCTTTTTTGTCCATTCCCACGGTGAGCATTGTGACTACCCCGGGATATTTATTTTCTCATACAATAGATGCTACTGAAGGAGGAATTTATATATATACCGGAGTAGAAACCGGTCAGAAATTGGGTCTTGATTGGGAACGGCCGGTTTCATTGGAATATGTAGATCCGGCCACCAATAAACAATTTCAGATTAATTGCGGTATCCGGATTCACGGAGCTGCCAGTAGCCAACCGGAGAAATGCCCGAAACATTCGTTCCGGATTTATTTCAAGAAAGATTATGGAGCCGGAAAACTGAATTTTGATTTATTTGAAGATGATACTGCAGTCAAAGAATTTGATCATCTGATACTCAGGGGTGGATTTAATTTCAGTTGGGTACATCATACAGATAGAACCTCTGCTCAATACACTGCCGATTCTTTTGCAAAAAGGCTGCAACGCAAGATGGGATACGTTTCCGCCCACGACCGTTTTGTTCATCTGTTTATCGATGGTTTATATTGGGGACTCTATAATATCACCGAACGAATCAGTGATAAATATATGAAGGCTTATTTTGGAGGAGAAGATACCGACTACGACGTAATCAGTCATGGAGGACTCTCAGATGGAGAATTGACTACATTTAATGAAATGGTTAGCTTGGCAAACGGTGGAAAATTTGATGAACTGTTGAGCAAGAAACAACTCGACATGGTTAATTATATCGACTATTTATTGTTGAACTTTTATATTGGAAACACAGACTGGGGAAACAATAACTGGTATACCGCCAGAAGCCGGATTCATCCCGGAGAAGGATTCCGGTTTTTTAGTTGGGACGCTGAAAATTCGATCCTTACAGGCCTGAATACGAATATCGCAAATGGAGGGAGCCGTTTTACTAATTGTTCGTTGAGAACCATCCTGTATGGTAGTAACAACACTACTCTCAACGGAGGACTCAGCCAAAACAAAGAGTTCAGATTGTTATTTGCCGACCGTGTTCAGAAACATTTTTCTGACGGGGGAGCGCTTTCCCCTGATATGACCAGCTCTCTTTTTGAAAGTATATCGAAAGAAATAGATCTGGCCATTATCCTTGAATCGGCGCGTTGGGGAAGTTACCGGAAAGATATACTTCTACCAAAAGGTAGTTCAGCCGCACTTTATACCCGGAATGATCACTGGTTGCCGGCTCAGGCA
>JAVBSK010000177.1:0-4238 GCA_031556755.1 Bacteroidales bacterium
GATTCCGTTCGTGCTTTCTTTAAAATATAATTTTTTTGTTTAATTCTTGCCTGCATTGTTTGTTGGTGTTTATTTTGCAATGGTTATTAAAAAATTGTTGTTCTAGCTAACTTTTTTGACCGAAAAAGGAACGACTGCATCTAAGGTTATTAATACAGCTGATATGGTAACGAGCGGAACAAAAAAAATAAAACTGCCGATATTGAAAGAATTTGAGTTTCCGGTTTCAAATTATTATGACCGCTTGTGGTGGAGTGATTTGAATGAAGGAAAACATAAACTTGATGCAGATTGGATAGTAACCACTAAATTATTGATTAAAACAAATGTTAGCGCTGCAGAATATAATGCAAACAAGTTTAAACGCAGGTTTTATGTTGATAAAATCATTTTTGAATCGGTACGTAACTAAATAATGGAGGTTTTATAAAATGGAAAAAACGTATATAGAATATAAAAACGGACATTGCATTTCTTTGTTGAAGTTATGTGGGTTATTTATCATAGGATTATTTGTCGTAACAAATGCAAATGCTCAGGAAAACAACGCCGATTCTTTGATTAGGAATCAAAATGAGATTTCATCAAAATCGTATAAATATACAGTTAAAGGAAATGTTATTGATGGATCTACGCATCTGGGATTTGCAGGGGCGAGAATCAATGTAGTGAATGAACCGATTTCCGCGATGACAGAAGATGATGGCTCTTTTGAAATCAAAGTTCCTCACCTGGATGTAACTCTTAGTATAGAAGCTCCGGGATATCAAACCCAAATTGTAGCGTTGAAAGGTCGTCAGGAACTCTCTGTTCAAATGCTTAAACCTGTGGGAGAAACATCTTTTTATGACCAAGTCACTCTTCAGGCAAAAAATTCGTTTTTAATTGCCGATTTTTCTCCGAATATTGTTACAATTGATGAAGATATCTCATCTCGCTTAAATGGACAATTAAGATCTATAACGCATTCCGGGAATCCACAGGGAGGTTCCGCCATTTTCGTAAATGGATTAAATTCATTAAACACAACAGCACAACCTTTGTATGTTGTAGATGGGGTTATTTGGCAGATACAGGACGATATTACTTCTATTCATTCCGGGTTTTATAACAATCCGTTGGCTGTTATTGATCCTGCTGATGTTGAGAAAATAACAGTAATGAAAAATGGTACATCTATTTATGGAGCTAAAGGTGCGAATGGAGTCGTGTTCATCGATACTAAGAGAGGACATTCTCCTTCTACTGAAATAGCGGTTGACTTATCATTCGGATATCGTTCGCCATTCAATTCTATTTCCGTAATGGATGCCGGAGAATACAGATTATATGCTTCGGATATTATAAGTGGAATGTTTAAAAATACATCTGATGTTGAAAAACGATTTAAATTTTTAGATGATGATCCTACCAGATCATACTATAAAGCGAATCACAACAATACAGATTGGGTGAATTTAGTAAATAAGGATGCATGGAATCAAAGTTATGGAATCAAAGTAAACGGAGGAGATGAAGTTGCATTATATGCCTTTTCTTTAGGTTATACCAACAGTGAAGGAAATATTAAGGATTCTGATTTTAATAGACTTAATATTCGGTTTAATTCTGATATAAACTTGACAGATAAATTTAAAGTGAAATTCGATATTGCTTTTGCTCAAACCCAAAACAAGGTATGGAATGATGGAATGGATAGTATATCCTCTCCATATTTTCTTTCATTGATCAAGTCACCTCTTTATAGTGATTATAAATATAATTCAAATGGTAACCTGAGTAATCTTTTGTCAGATACAGATGAGATGGGGATAGGAAATCCTTTGGCAATCTTTGATAAAGGAGCAGGGATGTCTAAAAATTATGTTTTGAATGCCAATATTCGACCTTCTTATTCTTTTCTGAATGACAAAATAAAAGTAGGAGTCCTGTTCTCTTATTCGTGGAATAAATTAGATGAAAACTCATTTGTTCCTGATTACGGAACCGCAGAATACGCGCTTTATAACCAACAAGGAGAGGTGTACGGTATCTCAAAAAACAAAGTGCAGGATCGCATGGATAAACATCAATCTATCCTTGTTGATGGACGTGTTGATTGGAATATCTTCAAAAATAGCTTAAATAATTTTGATGTTTTTGCCGGTTATCGTTTTTATTCAGATACTTATAAAGCACGTTATGCTAATGGTCATAATACAGGTTCTGATAATACGCCTATGCTACAATATACTGCTTCTGAATTGCGTGATGCTTATGGAATAGATGAAGCCTGGAAATCTATGTCTTGGTATGCCAATGCAGATTATTCGTACAAGAATAAATATTTCTTGAACGCATCTGCGGCTATGGACGCATCGTCTCGCTTTGGAACAGATGTTGATGACGCGATCCATATAGGTGGTGCAAGTTGGGGTGTTTTCCCGTCTGTAATGGCAGGATGGTTAATATCTTCCGAGAATTTTATGGAGAAAGTAAATGCAATTAACTTCTTAAAGCTAAACCTGGGTTATGGTATTTCAGGAAATGATAATCTTCCAAATACGGCTACCCGATCTTATTTTTCTTCTGTTAAATTTAATGGTAAAGCATACGGACTCACATTAGATAATATTGGGAATGAAAAACTGAAGTGGGAAACCACAGCGACTGCTCATATCGGATTGGATGCCAGCTTATTTAATAACAGGTGGTAAATAAGAGGAGAGTATTACTCTGCCGTTACTTCCGATTTATTAACAAGGAAACAACTTAAAGAAGAGGCTGGGCTTCCTTACTATTGGAGTAATGAGGGAGAGTTGACTAATAAAGGATATGAAATATTTACACAAGTGCGTATCCTTAATGAACGTGACTGGAAACTAAATCTCGGAGCTTCCATTGGTCATTATAAAAATAAAATAACTTCTTTACCTAATGGTACGTTTGATACTTATGTCTGTGGCGCTCAGATTAGAACAGAAGAAGGCCTGCCTGCCGGAGTATTTTACGGTTATAAAACAAATGGTGTATTTGCTACGAAAGAGGCTGCTCAAACCGCAGCATTATATATTCAAAATAATGCCGGATTATTGATTCCTTTTGAGGCGGGAGATATGTGTTTTGAAGATAAAGATGGTAATTATGTCATTGATGAAAAAGATAAACAAATTATCGGAGATCCGAATCCTGATTTTTATGGAAATTTCAATATTGACGTAACTTGGAAACACTTTACATTAGGTACCTTGTTTACTTATTCTTTTGGAAATGATGTATATAATGCACTCAGGGCTAATATGGAAGCCGGTAAAAACATTTACAATCAATCATCAGCTATGCAAAACCGTTGGGTTGCAAATGGACAGGTCACGGATATACCCCGAGCGACTTATGGAGATCCTATGGGCAATGCAAGATTTTCTGATCGTTGGATTGAGGACGGATCATACCTCAAGTTTAAATCGATATCTCTATCGTATGAGATTCCACTTCAGTTGACATTTTTGCAATCGATATCTGTTTGGGGATCTGTAAGTAATATCTACACCTTTACTAAATATTTAGGATCAGATCCCGAATTTGCTTACGGAAATCAGGTATTGTATCAAGGGGTGGATGCCGGACTTGTTCCTCAAACCCGTACGTATAACTTTGGGATAAAGATTAATTTGTAATTTTTAATTGAAATAATCATGAAAAAAAGTATAAAGACAATAATTTCATTCTTATTTATAACGGTAATCGTGTTCTCATTTACTGCTTGTGAGGATATGCTTGAAATAAATTCCACCCAAGAGGTTTTTGAGGAAAATGAAAAGCTGGAAAATCCGAATGATGCTTTTTATATATTAAATGGAATCCTTGCAGATTTACAAAAATTGGGTGATCGTTACATCATTTTTGGTGAATTGCGTGGAGATTTAACAAGAACATCTATATACGCGGATCTTTCGCTGAAAGAAATTGATCACTTTTCCGTGTCAAAGGAGAATGAATATTTGGATAAGAAAGATTATTACAATGTGATTAATAATTGTAATTACGCCATCCAAAAAATGGATACAGGACTTGTTGTGCGAAATGAAAAAGTAATGATGCCGGTTTTTGCCGCTATTAAGGCTATTCGTGCATGGACTTATTGGCAGATGGTACAAATTTATGGAACCGTAAGTTATCTTGATAAACCGATCCTCAATCTAAATCAATCCTTAGCTTCTTATCCACAGTTGGATATGGATCAAGTTGTGGAAGCATTG
>JAVBSK010000410.1:0-6406 GCA_031556755.1 Bacteroidales bacterium
TAGTCGCCGGAGAGCAAACTTGCCATCCGCCATTTTCGACCGATAAATCTTCTTTTGGTGTGATTGACGTTTTCTTTTCGACTTGCAATAAACGGATATTCGGATAATTTGCAGCATCTATTTCTTCCTTGTAATTATTAATTTTCCCCCATCCTGCTAAAGGCATTTCCATGTTTGATTGTCCGGAACAGATCCAAACTTCTCCGATCAGAACGTTTTTCAGTTCGACTTTTTTCCCATCCGAGATAGAAATGGAGTAAGGTCCGCCGGCAACCGGCGTTTTCAGGGAAGTCTTCCATTTACCGGTTTCGTCAGCGGTTACGGTATACGATTTTTTATCCCATGAAGTGATAATTTCCACTCTCTTTTTAGGAGTTGCTTTTCCCCAGATGGCTGCATTTGTTTGTTGTTGTAACACCATATTGTCAGTAAATATTGCCGGCAATTCAATTTTAGCGGAGATTGAGAACGCAAAAAATAAGGATAAAAAAGTAATTAATATTTTCTTCATGGATGTTTTATTATATAAATATTGATATTTTTATTTTGCAAATTTAATGATATTATATTTATCTGTTTCAATTCTTACAAAATAGATTCCGGCAGGAATATTACTTACATTATATGAATTGAATGAACTCTGGTCGAAAGTTTTAATAATTTTTCCTTCAGCATTCAGTATTTCAACTGATTCCGGTTGTTGTTCACAATTAATACTAAATACATATTTGGGAGGGTTCGGATAAATAAAAATAGAAGAATTCATTGTTTTTTGTTCCCCTATTGAAGAAGGAGTTGCTGCAAATAATTGCCATTCTGCCAATTCGAAGAAATTATCATTACCGTTGTTTTTTGTGACTTTTAAACGATAATACTTATACTTATCCGTATTTTTAATCGTGTATTCCATTGTGGAAAAATCCGTAAGGAAATCTTCGTTACTACGCGTATCGAGTACTCTCCATCTACTTCCATTAGGTGAGCCTAACAGTTCCCAATTTTTAGGGTCCCTATTGGAGCCTTCACTGCAAGTGATGGCGTATCTATCGACAATGGCAGCTTCCTGCAACTCATATTGTACCCATCCGGTAGTATGCCCGTCTGCGCAGTATTTTGTACCGAAACTTTTATCAACTGCTTTGTCGATAGTTTCGTTCCACGGAGAGCCTGTTCCCGGAAATTCGGCAGTTATGGTTCCTCCGGTATTCATGAGCGATATTTCCGGAGTTACAAGATGTCCGAACAATTGAAAACCGGTTAAATGCAGTATTTCTTGTTCGTTATTGGCTTGAATAAGCAACCTGAAATACATGTTGGAACTGGCAGATATTTTTAATAGCTTGGAACTTAAATCAAAAAAAGTTTGATTGGTTCTTGTATCTACGTCTGTCCACCTTGAATCAGGATTTCCACTTCTGGAACTTTGTAATTTCCACGACAACGGATTACTATTTTCTTCATTGCTGTTATTGACGATTATACTGTATCCTGTCGGTATAAAAGCGGCAGGCATTTCGAACATAAACCAGGTATCTGTGCTGAGAGGTATGTTAATACTTGTTTCAGCATTTTTATCTGTAAGTGGAGATAGATCAGCACCTTCCGGCAATGAAGAAGTGATGCTTTTGGCTTTTTGCGTGAAGTCGAAAGGTTCAAACAGTTTACCCGCACAAAATACGGGTTCGCTGATATTCCCTTTTCCTGATTCATTGAATGCTTGAATCGTAAAATAATACGATTGCTCTTTGTGGAAAAATCCGAATTCTTCCTTATTGTCATAAACAATAACTGCATTATTGATGCGATCAGGTTTTGAACCCCATCGTAAAACGTATCCGGTTCCTGCTTCGGTGAGCGAGTTCCATTTGAATGAAATCCTACGGTAGTCGTTTTCATTTCGGGTAACTTCTAATCCGGTCACATCTTCAGGTATATTGCCTTCTGCCGAACCAAAAATCCGAAGGTCTGCAATAGAGAAATTCCCTACATCAAACTTGCCTTTATTTTCTACCTTTACATAACGGGCATATACCGGATTTTCGAGCATAATCATCTCATAAATCTGATCTTTGGTATTCTGACTCCGATCAATGAGTGCTAACCAGTTGTTACCATCTATTGAGTAAGAAACGGAATAACGATATACCGGAATGTTTATGTCGTCTCTGCGAGCATTGAAACCTTCATCCGCAAAAGCAACCTGTACGGCATTAATTCTTTTCTGGGTGCCAAGATCCATTTGAAACCATTCTCCCACGTTTCCGGAAGCAGCAGCCCACCATGTTTTCACATATTCATCTGCAGCTTTGGATGGTTCGAAGCCGCTTTTACTGGAAGAAGCAGTGGCTGTTTTATTTCGTGAAAGCAGATTAAATCCTGTAGATAAATCTTCTTTGGAAAAATCATTTTTTTTATCAGGAAGGATAAATGGATAATCAGTAAAGACGGTGCGGGAGTGCATGTATCCGTTATCAAAGAAAGTGGGGAAAAGCCCTACACGTCGTTCGTATGCTTCACGTATTCCGATTAACATGGAGGAAACGTGCCAAAAGTTGCCATATTTATCTCTGAACGTGTGTCCGTGTCCTGCGCTATTAATAAAACCTCTTGGTTTGATGGAAAATGGATTGTCTGGCATACAAGTAAAAGGTCCCAGTGGAGAGCTTGATATGTAACAAGAGTTTGCATAGATATCAAATTCTGTTCCGGGAGCAGCATATTGCAAATAATATAACCCATCGACTTTGATCATTGTCGGACCTTCATTCCATCCGGCTTTCTCTGTTTTATCGTTATTGATACCCGGTACTTCCCAACCTTTTATTTTGTCATCGTGGATAATCAAATCGATATCTTTTCCAATCTTGCGAAAACCATCGTTCAGATCGACTTCTACTCCCCTTATAGGAGCTGAGTTGGAAAGTCCCCAATAGAGGTATACCCGTCCGTCATCGTCCTTGAAAAATCCGGGATCTCCAACATCGAGATCACTTTTAACATCTACTTCTTCCCATTGGTCAATATCAGGATTGGCATTTTTGTAAATCCGGGCTTTTTTACCTGTGGCCATAAAATACAAAGCATCATCTGTAACTAAAATGGCCGGGGCGAATTCGTTTATTGTTTCGATAGTATTACAGCGAATGTAATCCCAATCTTTCAAATCGAGTGAAGACCAATATCCTGAAGAGTGGGATGCAAAAAGGTAATATTTCCCTTTGTAATATTCAATAACAGGATCGGCAGTTTCCCTGCGGCTGGGAGCCTTGAATTGGAAACGGTAACTGATATTCATCGGATTAGATATTATCTGCGATGAATTATATATTTGCCCTTGAGCAATTATGTCTTGTGTCAGCAACATGGCAATAAAGCTGAATAAAAAACAGGATATTTTTTTGTTAGTCATGATAATTATTTTCTTTAGTGATTCGTGGTTAATGATTAATCACTAACCACGAATTTAATAACATGATATTCATCTGTTTTTATCCTTACAAAATAGATTCCGGCAGGAATATCACTTACATTATATGAGTTTGTGTTTTGAGTGAAAGATTTGATCATTTTCCCTTCCGCATTCAGAATTTCAACTGATTCGGGTTGTTGTTTGCAACTGATAGAAAATTCATCTTTAACAGGGTTGGGGTAAATAGAAATAGACGAATTAATAGTTGTTTGTTCCACAATTGAAGCAGGAGTTTGTGCAAACAGCTGCCATTCAGCCAGTTCGAAAAATTTTGTATCGCCGTTGTTTGCCGTAACTTTCAAGCGATAGAATTTATATTCTTTGGGATTTTTAATCGTATACTCCATGGTAGAATAATTCGTAAGAAAATCCTGATTATTACGAGAGTCAAGCGTTTCCCATCTTACTCCGCTACCGGTATTGGAGCCTAATAGTTCCCAGTTTTTAGGATTTCTACTGGAAGTATTGCCGGAAGTTACCGCATATCTGTCTACTTTAGTAGAAGTGGACAGCTCATATTGTAGCCATCCTGTAGTGTGTTCGTTGGCACAATATTTTGTACTGAAACTTCTATCAACAGCTTTGTCTATTGTTTCATACCATGGAGAACCAACTCCCGCGAATTCCGCAGTTATCGTTCCTGTAAGTGACAATTCAGGAATCGAGAAATGCCCGCATAATTGAAAATCCGCAATGTGCAGGTTGCCTCCCCCATTATTGGCTTGAATTAGAAATCTGAAGTATTTATTGGAATTGATACCGGATATTGTAATTAATCTGGAATCTACATCAAAAAAAGTTTGATTGGTTTTTGTATCAATGTCTGTCCAAGTTGTCCCGTTTCCGGAACTTTGTAATTTCCATGATAAAGGATTATTCTTTCCATCGTTACTTTTTACGGTTATGGAATAGGCTGTAGGCTGAAAAGAAGCCGGCATTTCCAACGTAAACCATGTATCGGTTGTGAAAGGAACGTTAATGCTTGTTCCTGCGTTTTTATCTGTTAATGCAGATAAATCAGTACTTTCCGGTAATGAAGATGTGATGTTTTCTGCCTTTTGGGTGAAATCGAAGTCCGAGAATTTGACAAAAATATTTTCCGGAAGAGAAGGTATTGCACAGCCGGGACATAATGTTTGGAAGATGGTGCGTGCTATGATATGCATTCCTTTAGCATTGGGGTGTAGGCGGTCGGAAGAACAATCACCCCGTCCAACCATCGGTGTATGCAGATCAATAACTGCGACGGGATTAACGAGAGTGGCCACTTCATCAATCAGTGGAATAACTTCGTTTACCACAATCGGATCGTAATATCCGTTAGGGTCATTGCTGAAAATGGGCATCGGATAACAAAGATATACTTTCAAATCAGGATTCCTGGCTTTAAATGAATTCACAAAGTCGATGTAATCTTGTTTAAAATAAGATTTAAATGCCCAGTTATTTTTGTGGGAATCATTGGTACCTAACTTGATAATCAGAATATCGGGATTATAGTTCAGAGCCGGTTTGTATACATTCCTGCTATCGCTCACATAAGGCAAACCTTTGGCTATAATTTCCGGAGGTGTCATTAACAATGTTGCGCCGGAACTTCCAAAATTTTTCACTTCATAGTCCGTTGTGCCCAAAAGAGTTTGCAAAATATAAGGATAGGTATCTTCAGTCCTTGAAACACCAACGCCCGCCGTAATACTGTTTCCAACACAGGCCACCTTGATTTTAGCGGCGTAAGATGATGTTATTGATGAGATCAATAATAAAAAAATGAATACGTTTTTCATATTTTAAAATCTAATAGTTTAATATACTTTAAATTCGTAAATCCGGGACACAATCCCTTTCAAGTCTTTTTCTACAGAGCGGAAAGATTCAATGGTTGGCGATGGTTGGTCATGTTCACCCGAGAACTAAACAGTCAGGCGGGATCATCCTTTGATAATGAACCGGATAATGTTCAGGCAATTTGATTTCTCCTTCAAAATTGAGAAACTATTTTAAAGGCAAGAGTTAAGAACTAAGAGTTAAAGATTGGCTTACATAAACCAACTCTTAACTCTTAGTTCTTAATTTTTAGTTTATTACTGCCGCCCAACCTCCGTTGCGAGCCAATTTGATTGTTATTTTCTCTCCTTTATTTACAGAAGATGTTTTTTTACGGTAATCCATTGCTT
Source organism: Bacteroidales bacterium (assembly GCA_031556755.1). GTDB lineage: Bacteria > Bacteroidota > Bacteroidia > Bacteroidales > Azobacteroidaceae > JAIRVZ01. The sequence goes on from JAVBSK010000410.1 coordinate 5,647, forward strand.
GTTTTCCGGCATTGATTCCATCTTCGAATGAAGTTATTTGGTAGTTTTTTTCGGCGGTTAAAAAAGATAAATCTAATTGTAGTTCTCTTTCCGTATTGTTGGTCATAGCGCCGATAAACCATTTATCCCCTTTGCGTTTGGCTACCACTAAGTATTCGCCCACTTTAGCATCTAAAGCGATTGTTTCATCCCAGGTAACGGGAACCTGAGTGATAAATTCCGTACATTCGTTATTCCGGTAATACAAAGTGGGATTATCAGCAAGCATTTGCAATCCGCTTTCAAAAACGACAAACATCGCCATCTGATTGGCGCGTGTTCCCATTCCTGCATTATTCGGTCTGCGTGAGCTATATACATCGGGTTGCATATTGATCATCGCTCCCGGTGTGAAATCCATGGGTCCTACCGCATTCCTCATGAAAGGAAGGTAAACATTGTTTTCAGGACGACAACCGCCACCTTGTTCCAAGCCTCTTACGCCTTCATAAGACAATACGTTTGGATATTTATATTCTAATCCGGCAGGTTTGAATGAGCCGTGAAAATCTACAAAAAGATTATTTGCAGCCGCTTCTTTGGCTACTCTTTCATAGTAATTAACCATCCACTGGTCGCTTCTATCCATAAAGTCTATTTTCAAACCGGCAACTCCCCATTCGCTGAATGTTTTGAATAAGTTGAAATTGTTTTCAACAGTTAACCAGGTCAGCCACAAAACAATTCCTACGTTTTTTGTTTTTCCGTAACGAATCAGCTC
>JAVBSK010000392.1:0-2883 GCA_031556755.1 Bacteroidales bacterium
GGATACCCGATACAAAAAAGTGGGTTATCCTGTAATCGCCATCAATCCCAATAATCCGGCGGTTTTTCCTGAAGACAGTTTCAATAACATGGCCAAACGAGCCAGAGAAAAAGGGTTTACTTTTCCTTATTTATTCGATGAAGGGCAGAAAATCTATCCTGTTTACGGAGCAACCAAAACTCCTCATGTATTTATTCTAGAGAAAACCGGAAACGGGAATATTGTCCGTTATATCGGGGCTATCGACGATAATTATGAAGACGCTTCCAACGTAAAGAATTCTTATGTTGCCAATGCCGTAGATGCTTTATTGGCGGGAAATCCAGTAAAAGTCACCTCTACCAAAGCCATAGGTTGCGGTATAAAATGAAATTAAAATCGTACATGGGCTACGCGGATCGGACATTGTTCGTGATATATGCGTATCCTATGTGCGATTAACGATTTTATCCGGCAGGATGTGATCCGGAAACTTTCTATCTCAATGGACCACACGCCTAAATGCGGTGAATTGACGTGCGGACTGAAAATCCTGTTGAGCTGAATCCCTCGAATAGAGTGAACTTCCAAGCCTTGCAAATTCATAAATCAGCTTTTATTGTCCGAACCGGATTGCCTCGTTCCAATTCGTTGTGATTTTGCCAGTTTTCTTGAGTAAGCTCCAACATGCGTTCCTGTTCATAAGCCATCAACTTGATTTTCAGTCGTTCGATTGCTGCTTTTTTATTCTGCAATTGTGAACGATTTTCCGAAGCCATTACACTAACTCCTGAAGGAATGTGTGTTACCCGAACGGCTGATTCGGTTTTGTTAACATGCTGTCCACCGGGACCGGAAGCTTTCAATGTTTGAAAACGCAAGTCATTTTCGTTCCAATCCATCTTTTCAAGTGTAGGCAGAACCTGAACACCAACAAACCAGTTTTTCCTTTTATGGAATTTCCGGTAAGGACTTTGGGCAATCCACAAAACAGTTCCTTCCCACGAATCAACAAAAGATTCCAGATTTTCTCCGGCCAGAAACAGTATGGCAGATAACAGGGTGCGGTTTATCTCGCCTTCTTCCCGCTCTACCACTTCGATATAAATATTTTGTTGTTTTGCTTCTTTCAACATCAATTCCAATACTTTGGAAACTACCCGGCAACATTCTGCCGGGCCTCTTCCTGATGTGATTTGAATGTATATTTTCTCCATGCGATTTTATTCTTTATTCATTCTTACTATTTTAGGCATGAATTGTCCGTGAATATCAACCAATTCCTTCTGGAAATCCATTACCTTTTCGATGTTTTTATAAGCCAAAGGAGCTTCTTCCACACTTCCGCCAATCAAATTGACTCCTGCATTGGAAAGCATTTTTTTTAATGCCGATTGTGTGAAATTTTCTTTGGTTTTTTCGCGCGACATAGCCCTGCCTGCTCCATGAGATGCTGAATTCAATGATTCCGGATTTCCTTTTCCGCAAACCAAATAGCCCGGATGAGTCATACTTCCCGGAATAATACCCGGTTCGCCTACATGTGCGGGAGTTGCTCCTTTACGATGAATAATTACTTCGTTTCCATCCGGTAACAATTCTTTCCATGCAAAATTATGATGATTGTCGATTGTTGTTACAATTTTCAATCCCAATGCTTTTGCCAGATTGATATGTATCCGTTCGTGACAAGCTTTAGCATAATCTCCAGCCAGATTCATGCTTAACCAATATTCTTGTCCAATTTCGGAGTTCAAATCCAGCCATGCAAAGTGTTGCGCTTCCCGGGGAAGTTTGCAAAATCCCCGTGCCAATTGATTGTAATGTCTGGCTATTTCGGCGCCAAAACCTCTTGAGCCGGAGTGAGAAAGTAAAGCCAAATAATTTCCTGCCGGAAGTCCGGAGCAATTATTTTCATATAAATTCAATTCTCCGAATTCAACGAAATGGTTTCCTCCACCCGAAGAGCCTAATTGACGAATGGCTTTTCCTTGCAATTTCCTCAATAAAGGAGTTGCATCGAATCGTTCATCGTCCAATATTTCATGCTCTTGTTCGAAAGATAAACCTCCTTCCATTCCGAAATGTGTATACGCTTTTAGAGCTTCTTTAACCTGATGTGCATAGCGTTGAACAAAAACAGATTTTTCTTCGAAAATGGATAAAGCCATCCGGCAACCGATATCCATACCAACAGCGTATGGAATCACAGCATTCTCGACCGCCAATACTCCACCAATGGGAAGTCCGTAACCGGCGTGAGCATCAGGCATCAAAGCGCCTTGAACGGAAATTGGCAACTTCATGGCTAACTCCATTTGCTGTTTAGGCAAACTTTCGATGAATTTTCCTCCATACGTTTTAAAACGCAAAGCCTGTTCCCTTAATTCGTATGCTTTGAATACTTTCTCTTCTTTTTGAGGACAAAAATGATGAGCCAATTTTGACCAGATTTCATCCTCCCAAAATGATTGAGGCTCCCGCCGGACTGCCTCCAATATTTGTGCTACCTTTTCTTTTGTATCGTGTTTACAATGTTTAGAAACTATATTTATAACTAAGCTGCGAGTTACATGATCAGTGTATCCCATGTGACTTAGCTCTTTAAGCTGTATTTTTAAGCCCATGATAAATTAATTGAAAGTTGACAATTGACAATTGAAAATGGGTTTACGAATAGTAAATAACCATCAATTGTCAATTTTTTATTGTCAATTGTTATAAAAAATGTGTTTGAAAAAACGGATTAAAATTTGTTGTTTACGAATTGTACACAAATTATTTCCGAAGGTATTTTACCGTAGATAATCCGAGGGGCGATATGTAGTTATTTCTCCAGCATAGTTTATACCCTTTCCTAATATTTAAATTGGGTAATATTCTATAAATCGGCTGCAAATGTAA
>JAVBSK010000156.1:0-3241 GCA_031556755.1 Bacteroidales bacterium
AGAAGATAAAATCAGGATTGCAGAAAATGAAATCAGGTCATTGACCTTTAAGTATGAAAACCTGAAAGTCGCTAAGTTTGTTTCTGTTAATAAACATGAAATAAATACGGCGAAAACGAGGTTGACAAAGTTAGTGCGAGAAGTCGATAAATGCATCGCTTTATTGAATGAATGATTATGGAAGATGCACCAAACGATATTTTTAAGATTCAGTTGAAGATAGCCGATAAATTCTATCCTGTTACTTGTAAAAGAAGTGATGAGAAATTTTATAGAATGGCGGCAAGTTCAATAAACGATAAATTATTTAAATATGGGAATCGATACCAGGGGGCGGAGATTACTTTGTCCGACCTGTTGGTTATGGTCGCTTGTGATATTGCTATATCGAAGTTCAGGCTGGAGGAAAAACAGGATGACTCTCCCGTATATGATAGAATCGAAAAATTAGATGCTGAATTGTCCGATTTTATAGAATTGGTCAGATAAGTTTTGGATTGTAAAATATTCGCACTGCTTTGCTTTTTGAGAAATACGTCTCGAAGAAGTAAGGTGGTGTTTTTTATAGTTATCATGCGCTGACTGAATGGGAAATTGAAAATGGAAGAAGCATAGGGAGTTAAAATGAAGTTACAGAAACTAATGCTCTATCAGTTTGTAATTTCCATTGCTGTATTCCCGATTTTAGTTTATAATACGTGACTTTAAAACATGATTAATATATTAAATGATATAAAACAGAATAATAAAAAATGCTATGACAGGAACAATAATTATAGGAATAATAGGATTAATTGTCGGAGCAGGAGGGGCATGGATTGTTTCCAATACCCTGTTGAAATCCCGACGTAAAAGCATTATAGAAAATGCAGAGAAGGAAGCGGAAGCGATTAAAAAAGGAAAACTTCTCGAAGTGAAAGAAAAGTTCATCGGATTGAAGGCTGATTTGGAAAAACAGGTCAATGCCCGAAATTCGAAGATACAGTCCCAGGAATCAAAGTTGAAACAACGGGAGTTGATTCTGAACCAAAAACAGGAAGAATTAAATAAGAAGAGGCAGGAATTGACTACGGTTCGTGAAAATCTGGATCTACAACTGGATGTTGTAGATAAGAAGAAGCAGGAGCTGGAAAAAATACACAAACAGGAGATAGACAGGTTGGAAGCGCTCTCCGGATTGTCTGCCGAAGAAGCCAAAGAACGTTTGTCCGAATCATTGAAAGATGAAGCTAAAACGCAGGCGTCAGCCTATATCAATGAGATCATGGAAGAGGCCAAGATGACAGCCAACAAAGAGGCTAAAAAGATTGTGGTACAATCTATTCAACGTGTTGCAACTGAAACGGCAATCGAAAATGCCATCACAGTTTTCCATATTGAGTCGGATGAAATAAAAGGTCGTATTATTGGTCGTGAAGGTCGTAATATCCGTGCATTGGAGGCAGCAACTGGAATTGAAATTATCGTTGACGATACTCCGGAAGCCATTGTCCTTTCCGGTTTTGATCCTGTTCGCAGGGAAATAGCCCGTTTAGCTTTGCATCAATTGGTACAAGATGGTCGTATTCACCCTGCCCGCATTGAGGAAGTCGTTTCCAAAGTGAAAAAACAAGTTGAAGAAGAAATCATAGAAACCGGAAAACGTACGACGATTGATCTGGGAATTCATGGATTGCATCCCGAACTGATTCGTATGATTGGTCGTATGAAATATCGTTCCTCTTATGGTCAGAATCTATTGCAACACTCTCGCGAAACGGCAAACCTGTGTGCGATTATGGCCGCCGAATTAGGTCTGAATCCTAAAAAAGCCAAAAGAGCGGGTTTGTTACACGATATAGGTAAAGTTCCAGACGATGAACCGGAATTGCCGCATGCAATTTTGGGGATGAAACTGGCTGAGAAATTCAAAGAAAAACCGGATATCTGCAACGCTATCGGAGCGCACCACGATGAAACGGAGATGACCAGTTTATTAGCTCCTATTGTACAAGTTTGTGATGCTATTTCAGGAGCAAGACCTGGAGCCCGTCGTGAAATCGTGGAAGCCTATATCAAACGATTGAATGATTTGGAACAATTGGCGCTTTCTTATCCCGGAGTTGTTAAAACTTATGCAATTCAGGCAGGACGGGAGTTGCGTGTCATTGTCGGAGCTGATAAAATAGATGATGTACAAACGGAAAATCTATCGAACGAAATCGCGAAAAAAATACAGGATGAAATGACTTATCCCGGTCAGGTGAAAATCACGGTTATCAGGGAAACCCGTTCGGTTGCTTTTGCAAAATAAGAATATACCGAAATAAATTAAGATTAGGCCTGTAAGTATCACTCCTACAGGCCTAATCCTTTTCCAGAAAGTACTTTAACCAAAAAATCAGGATGACATCAGTCTGAAATCTGAATTGATTCCGATTTCTTCGATGAAATATTTGTCATGGGAAATAACCAGTAAACTTCCGTTGTAACTTTTTATTGTCTGAGTTAGTATCTGTAAACATGAAATGTCAAGATTATTTGTGGGTTCATCCAGGACAATCAAATCCGGAGTTTGATTGCTGATCATCAAACAACAGAGATAGAGTCTCATTTTTTCTCCTCCGCTCAAATCTTTACAATTTTTATTCCAGGAATCTGGAGAAAAAAGAAAACGATTCAACCTCAGTCTGATTTCATGTTCTTTCATGTTTTGAAAATTATATTTTTCTGCAATTTGTTCGATACTGTAATCCAAATCAATTTGGGAATAACTCTGATCTATGTATATCCAATTGAAATCAGAACGTTTGATTTCTCCACAGCAGGGAGATGATAGACCTGTTAATAATTTGATAAGAGAAGTTTTTCCGGATCCGTTGTCTCCTGAGATGCGAATTCTGTCATGACTGTAAAGTTTGAAATTGATAGCTTGTCTCCAGAGAAGAGCATCCGGATGATAAACCATATTGATTTCTCGGGCTTCGACCAGTAATTTTCCCTGATGAAGCGAACTGCTGTCAAAATTGATTTTCAGTTCTTTCAGATTTTCTTTCTTCTGAATCAATTCCGTCAATTTCTCCTGTCCGTTCCGGATGATTTCTTCATGTTTGTCTTTCAACCTGGCCGCAGTATTTTCCGAGGCATTCCTCAATGTATTCCTGAAAATACGAGGTATCTGCATTTTGTTCTTTTCACCTTGAGATGCTGTGCGTTTTTCCTGACGTTCTTTGCTTTCCTGTGCCTGCCTCCTGGCCAAACG
>JAVBSK010000231.1:0-2730 GCA_031556755.1 Bacteroidales bacterium
ACGTTTTTTGTTTTTCCGTAACGAATCAGCTCGTGTACATCCACTTTGGGATTGGGGGTAAACGGATCACGGGTACTCATTGCCCAACCTTCGTCCATGATGATATAAGAAATACCATATTTAGAGGCAAAGTCGATATAATATTTGTATGTATCTAAGTTATATCCGGCAACGAAATTTACATCTGGTCCGTAGGGAGAAGCATCATTCCACCATTCCCAGCTTACTTGTCCGGGCTTAATCCACGAAGTTTCTTTTAATACGGTAGGTTCGGACAATTTGAAAGTCATTTGGTTTTCAAGCAATTGTCCGTCCTTGTGGGTGATTACAAAATATCTCCAGGGAAAATTTCTACTCCCCGAAGTTTTAGCAATGTAGTTTGCTTCTTTCAGTATTTTTTGGCTGCGGTCGCCATCTTCTCCAAATTCTAACGGACATTTGGGAAATACACCCGTCATTCCGTTATCGGCGATACCTCGTAGAAACATGCATGGGTAATCGAACAATTCGGCTTCGGAAATCAATATTTTGCAGTTTTGCTTGTTTGTATTGATTAATACAGGCAATGTCGTTTTCTTGTCAGCTTCGTTGAAATCTTTTGTTTTCAGATGTGAATACTGTTCTTCGTATGAAGTTTTAAATGATTTAGCCTGTGACAGGGAAACATCATAATCACCGGGGAACTGAATGGAGAATGCTTCGTCCAGCACTGCTATTTCTCCTTTTTTCTTCGTAATGAAACGGTAAGCCATTCCATCGTCAAAAACGCGGAATTCGACAGCATAATCGCCCTTGAAATTTAACAGAAGCGAATTATATTGATTTTTTGTTACTGAACTTTTGAATGGGACAACTGCTTTTTTCTCTTCGGAAACAGCTTTCTTTTTTGTTCCTTTCAATTGAGGATTTTGTCCTAAAATTTCATTTTCAAGATTGAGTTGCAAGTAACAATTTTCTAATAATAATTCATTTCCCGATTTAACCGAATAATAAATTTTATCTGCAATCCGGATTTCAACATTTAATTGTTTGTCGGGAGATGTTACGGACGCTGTCTGTTCTGCTTTTGCGGAAACAGAAAACAGTAACATGAAAATTACTCCCAAAATGCTTTTTGATAGCTGTTTAATCATCTTTTTTCGTTTATGGAATTAATATTTAAGTTTATTTTAATTCACTTCAATACGGCTAAACGGGCATACATTTCAGACAGAGCAGCTTGCGTTAGCAACCATTTGGAATCATCTTTTGTTTTTCCTGTCCAGTCTTTATTGAAAAGTCCGTTATCTTCCCGCATGTATTCCCAGGCAAAGTTTAGATTTTCCCGGAATGCATTGATATAAAGATTGTTCTTATCAATATTATAAAGTTCTATATAACCTCGTAACATGATAGCAATAAACCAGGGATCTTCGTTTTTCAGTGTTTTGAATGTTTTTCCGGTTGTTGCTGTAAAATCGCGGAAAAAGTAGGAATAAGCTGACTGAGCAATGTTTCTGGCATCATTCAGATAGGATTCTTTACCGGTTAATTTGTATAAAAGGCAAGCGGCTTGCAACATTTGTCCGCTATTGTAAGGAAACTTCCATTTAGTAATTTTTCCCGATAGATTTATATTGTCAAGATATAGAAAGTCTGTATCCTGTAGATTTTCTTTAGTCCAATGATATAGCTTTTCTCCTTGGTGAAAGTAAGAACTATCAGCCGTAGCCTCAAATAATTTGAGTGCATACACAGCTCCCGGGGCATTAGAACATGTATTTTTAGATCTTTTCTTTTGTTCACACCAATAGACGCCCCCTCCTAATTTACTATCAGTACCACTCTCTATGAATTTCCAGATTGATTTTGCTTTTTCTAAATAATGCTTGTCTTTGGTGAGCAAATACAAATCGGTAAAATCAAGACCTATCCATATATTATCGTCGTAAAAACGATCAGATTGCGGGGCTGAATTAATATACGAGGCATAAGCGCTTGGCGTTCTTTGAGTGTCAAAATATTCTTCGAGTCCGGGAAATACTTTTTTCTGAAGAATATCAGCATATTTTTTTTCTTTTGAAATCTCATATAAAGCTGTTGCTGCAGATAAAGTTCCGGAATATGGCCATAAATACGAATACGGGTTCTTGCGTTTGGCTTGTTCTTCATCTGATAAGTAAGAAGCCGTATATTCTTCATTAAAGGGATATGTTTCCCTTAATAAATGATTTTCTTTTGTTGCATAATGATGATAAATTGCCCTGAGTGTCAGGTCTGCTCTGTTTTGGAATTCTGATTGAGTCTTACAACCGGCCAACAAGGGCAAAATTATGAGGAAAAAACATGAAATTGTCAGATTTTTTTGATTCATGGATTTCAGATTTAATTGAAAGGACAAAGTTATTTCAATTATTTATAGAGCACAATCTGCAACCATTATATAAAAGTCAATAAATATGACATAGTTGTCTGCATTTGTGACATATCAACCTATCCTCCCTTTTTGTTTTCTCTTTCTCTGTATTCTCCGGGAGTACATCCGAATTTAGCTGAGAATGTTTTGAAAAAAGCCCCTTTGGTTTGGAATCCCGATTTATAAACGATCTCATCGACGGTCATTTTAGTCGTTGTCAATAAATTCTGTGCAATATGAAGTCGTGATTCCCGGATCATGTCTAATGGACTCTGATCGGTAATTTCAGCCAGTTTCCGGTACATCTGTCTCAGACCGATCGACATTTCATTGGC
>JAVBSK010000120.1:0-3079 GCA_031556755.1 Bacteroidales bacterium
TGAGAAAATGGCGTGTTGAAGATTCTGCGGAATTGTACAATATCAATGGTTGGGGATTGAATTATTTCTCTATCAACGAAAAAGGTCATATCACAGTCAGTCCCAAACAAGGACATGCATCGGTCGATCTGAAAGAATTGATGGACGAATTAGTTGTTCGTGATGTTTCAGCTCCACTTTTAGTACGTTTCTCCGATATATTGGATAACCGTATCGAAAAAATTTCCAATTGTTTCAAAACGGCAGCTGAAGAATATAAATACCACGCGCAAAACTTTATCATCTATCCGATCAAAGTAAACCAGATGCATCAGGTGGTAGAAGAAATCGTGAGCCACGGAAAAAAATTCAATATCGGACTGGAAGCTGGTTCCAAACCCGAACTCCATGCTGTCCTGGCCATTAACACGAGTAATGATTCCCTTATCATTTGTAACGGATACAAAGATGAGGATTACATACAACTGGCTTTACTTGCCCACAAAATGGGACAACGGATTTACCTCGTCGTTGAAAAAATGAACGAACTGAAACTCATCGCCGAACTTTCCAAAAAGATGAAAATCCGCCCTAATATAGGAATCCGCATCAAACTGGCAAGCGCAGGAAGCGGCAAATGGGAAGAATCCGGAGGAGATGTCAGTAAATTCGGACTTTCTTCGAGTGAATTGCTGGAGGCCCTCGATTTCATTGAAAAAAACAAACTGGAAGATTGTTTGAAATTGATACATTTCCACATAGGCAGTCAGGTGACTAAGATTCGTCGCATCAAAAACGCTTTGCGGGAAGCTTCACAGTTTTACGTACAATTACGAAAAATGGGGTATAACGTGGAGTTTGTCGATATCGGAGGTGGTCTGGGCGTAGACTATGACGGCACCCGGTCATCAGGAAGCGAAAGCAGTATGAATTATTCCATTCAGGAATATGTAAATGACTCCATATCTACATTGGTTGACGCCTGCGAAAAAAACGACATTCCCCAACCCAATATCATTACCGAATCAGGCCGTTCACTGACAGCGCATCATTCCGTACTCATTTTTGAAGTATTGGAAACCGCCTCACTTCCGGAGTGGGACGAAAACGAAGAACTCCCGGAAAATGCACATGAATTGGTCGGTGAACTTTATAAATTATGGGATGAAATGAACCAACCCCGGTTAATGGAAACCTGGCATGATGCACAACAAATCCGCGAAGAAGCTTTGGATCGCTTCAGCCTGGGTATGTTAGACCTGATTTCCCGCGCTCAAATCGAAAGATTGTATTGGTCAATCGCCAGGGAAGTACACCAGATGGCCATCGAAATGAAACATGCTCCCGAGGAGTTAAGGAAAATATCCAAGATGTTACCGGATAAATATTTCTGCAATTTCTCTCTGTTCCAATCGCTTCCCGACTCCTGGGCGATTGATCAGGTTTTCCCGATTGTTCCGATTGCCCGTCTGGACGAAAGGCCCTCACGAACAGCAACATTACAAGACATTACTTGCGACTCGGACGGAAAAATAGACAATTTCATCAGTGTGAAAAATTATTCATACCACCTTCCCGTACATCCGATCAAAAACAGGGAAACTTATTATATCGGAGTCTTCCTGGTGGGCGCTTATCAGGAAATTCTCGGGGATTTACATAATCTTTTCGGCGACACGAACGCGGTGCATATTTCTGTCCACAAAGACGGATATGATATAGAGCAAATCATTGACGGAGAAACTATCGCCGACGTATTGGACTACGTACAATACAATCCGAAAAAACTGGTCAGGATAGTAGAATCATGGGTGACATCCTCCATGAAAGAAGGAAAAATATCCGTAGAAGAAGGACGCGAATTTTTGTCCAATTATCGTTCTGGATTATATGGATATACTTATCTGGAAAGATAAATAAATCTCTTTACATAACATAGCATACATTCTGTCTGACTAAAATCAGATTCAAATATTACATTTACAAATATCTAAAACCTCATTGTATTATGGCTAACCGATTGTTGTTGCTTATTGCCTTACTGTGCCTTGCCGAAAACGTGAAATCGCATGACACAGATCATATTATTGTTCCTGACTCAATAGTCGATACATCTTCTCAGATATTGTCAGACAATACGTCCGGAGACATTGAAACAGATGGGATAACCGCTGCAACTTCCATCCGGTACCACTACAATGACTCGGTTATCGTACCCCGCAAAAGGCCATTCAAAGCAGCATTGGAAGTCTTCGGGCTCAACATTGGCATTTGGGCTTTCGATCGTTACGTACTACAGGGCGATTACGCCCGCATCAGCCTCAATACGATGGAAAGTAACCTGAAAAATGGATTCGTCTGGGACAACGATGGATTCGCCACCAATTTATTTTCACACCCGTACGCCGGAGGATTATATATGGTTTCCGCTCGTGCAAACGGTTTGAACTTCTATGAATCCATGCCTTATGCCATCGGAGGAAGTTTGATGTGGGAATTTTTCATGGAAAATGAACCGGCAGCAATCAATGACCTGATCAGTACATCTATCGGAGGATTCGCCCTGGGAGAAAGCATGTACCGCCTTTCCGATTTGATCATCGACAGCAGAGCCACCGGATGGGAACGGTTCGGCAGAGAGTTCCTCGCTACAGCCATCTCTCCAATGACTGGATTGAACCGTATCCTTAACGGAGAAGCCTGGAAAAGACGCAATTTCAAAGGAAGGGCATTCGGAAATATTCCAGCAAAAGTACTCGTCAGAACCAGTTATAAGGCCATAACTAACAACACCGGAGTTTTTGATGATGTCAGTAATTCCTTGTTCGTCGACGCCTCCTTATATTATGGAGACCCTTTTGCCAAAGAAAATGAAAAACCTTACGATTATATTTCTTTCGAAGCCGGTTTTAATTTGATATCCGACAGGCAACCACTCATAAGCAATATCAATGCTATCGGTATGTTATGGGGAAAAAATATCGAACTCAAAAAAGAAACAAGGGAAATGGTGTTGGGTATATTCCAGCATTTCGACTACTATGATTCTTATGCCGACGATGGAACCAACCATTTTTTCAGGATTGCAGAAGCAGCGGCA
>JAVBSK010000137.1:0-5069 GCA_031556755.1 Bacteroidales bacterium
ATCCACGACTTTGACTTCAACTTAATCTGCGAATATTTTTCAAGTGTAGAACGTCAGGGACCGGGAAGCCCCGAAGTAACCGTCAAAGCATTGAGCTTTATCAACAATCTGACCGATAATTCCCTTATTGCCGACCTGGGTTGCGGAACAGGTGGTCAAACTATGACATTGGCGCAAAATACTTCCGGACAAATTACAGGTCTCGACCTCTTTCCCGAATTCATCAATATCTTCAATCGGAATGCGGAACAACTTAATTTTTCCGACCGAGTAAAAGGCGTTGTCGGCTCAATGGAGGATCTCCCCTTTGAGAAAGAATCCTTAGACCTTATTTGGTCGGAAGGAGCGATTTATAATATTGGCTTTGAACGGGGATTGAACGAGTGGAGTACATTACTGAAAACAGGCGGTTATATTGCTGTATCGGAAGTGTCATGGTTTACAGATGAACGTCCCGGAGAGATCAACGACTTTTGGATGGATGCTTATTCGGGAATAGATACGATTCCGAATAAAGTCGCCCAAATGCAGAAATCGGGTTATATTCCTGTCGCAACCTTTGTCCTTCCGGAAGTCTGCTGGACGGAGCATTTCTATCAGCCTCAAGCAAAAGCGCAGGAAGAATTCCTCAAAAAATATGCAGGAAATAAAACTGTTGAAAAATTAATCGCCAGCCAACGCCATGAAATGCAACTTTACTATAAGTATAAGGATTTCTATGGCTATGTATTTTATATCGGAAAGAAGATATGATGAGTATACTCTTAATGATGAGAGAATAGTTGTCTACATGGATTCTATTGAATTTCTAAAAAAATCACTATCTTTGCTGCCGTGAAAGTAAAACATCATATATCGGTATTTTTTTTACTGACAGCCTTATTTTCGCTGTTAGTTCATACTGTTTTACCTCATCACCATCACGACAATCTGATTTGTGTGATGGAAACGCATCAATGTGATGAACCTTGTGAGAACTATGATGCCGATCATGAAAAAACGCATCAACATGATTCCGGAGAAATTGAAGATTGTACGCTTAAAACCTTAGTACTGAAAAATTCGGAATCGGTGATTAAATTTTCCAATCCCGTTTTTATTTGTTTATATCTGTTGTCGGATGTGGAATGTATTTTTGATTCAAGCATTCCTGACCGACCCAAACACTACCTTGAGTATTTTCAACCTCCATTCGTACTGCGAATAAATGGACTGAGGGCTCCTCCTTTTTGTTGTTGAAATCAGAACTTGAAGCATTCCTGAATTTTTGGCGGTTTTTTTAAAAGAATACTGTGGAATATTTAATGGTTTGTACCGGAATTGTATGCTGCTTCCGGAGTTCAATTATCAGCTTAGATTGTCAAATATAAATCAACAACAATGAAAAAAAATATCATATTTATCACATGCCTCATGATGATATGTTGGGCATGTAGTCACAAACACGATCATAATCACGACCATAATCATAATCACGATACTTCTGAGTCTCATGAACATCAATCTTGTTCACAGGAAGATGGACATGATCATGCCGGACATGATGCTCATGAAACAGAAAAGAAAGAGGAGTTTGATCATGAACTCAATCATGATGAAGTTATCCTGACACCTCAACAGGCCGGATATGTAGGTCTGGAAGTACAAACAATTCAGCCGGATATCTTCTCGCAGGTAATCAAAACGAGCGGGCAAATCCTTTCCTCTCAGGGGGATGAAACGATATTATCTGCAGCGACAAGCGGCATCGTCTCCTATGGAAAAAGAACAATAACGGAAGGAATTCCCGTCAGGCTGGGAGAGGTGTTGTTGAGTATATCTTCCAAAAATATGGAATCGGGAGATATTGCGGTTAAGGCCAGGGTTTCTTATCAGATCGCCCGGAAAGAATACGAACGTGCGGAATCACTGATTAAGGAAAAATTGATCTCCGAAAAGGAATATAACCAGACTAAATTGGAGTATGAAAATGCAAAAGTTGCATATGAGGCACTGAATAAAACAACAGGCGGGGCAGGTGTTTCCGTCATGTCGGGTATCTCCGGGTTTGTAAAAAGCATATGGGTGAAAGAAGGTGAATTTGTTGAAGCCGGTGCTCCATTGCTCGTTGTCAGCCAGAACCGTAAACTGCAATTGAAAGCGGATGTATCTGAAAGATATTATACCGGTTTAGGACAGATTTCTTCGGCGAATTTCAAGACTCCCTATTCGGATGAAATACATAAGTTATCGGATATGAACGGTAAACTCATCTCATTCGGAAGAGCTTCCGGCAGCAATGAACATTATATACCGGTCGTATTTGAATTTGATAATGTCGGAAAATTGTTTTCCGGAACCTATGTGGAAGTATACTTATTGTCAAATCCCAGGAAAGATGTGATTGCCGTTCCCGTCTCGGCGCTGATGGAAAGTCAGGAATCCTTTTATGTTTACATCCGCCTGAATGAAGAAAAATATAAGAAACAAGAAGTAATACCGGGTTCTTCCGACGGAGAACGGGTCGAAATCTTATCCGGATTGAAACGGGGAGATGTGCTTGTAAGTAAAGGAGCGAATCACCTCAAGAATGCGTCTGCAACAATGTCCATACCTCATGGTCATAGCCACTAATTAATACGATAAGAACATGTTAAATAAGATTATTCAATTTTCACTGCACAATAGATTGGTGGTGTTGATCGCATCTGTCCTATTGATTGTTCTCGGACTTTATACGGCAACAAATGTAGAAGTAGATGTTTTTCCCGACCTGAATGCCCCGACTGTTACGGTCATGACGGAAGCGAAAGGAATGGCGGCGGAAGAAGTTGAACGCCTGGTTACATTTCCGGTAGAGACTGCGTTGAATGGTTCAGCAGGAGTACACCGGGTACGCTCATCTTCCACAACAGGGTTTTCTGTCGTATGGATTGAATTCGATGAAGATACGGATATTTACAGGGCGCGTCAGATTGTCAGCGAGAAATTGTCCGCAATGGGAGATGCTTTGCCTGAAAATGTAGGAGAACCGGTCATCGGCCCCCAGTCTTCTATTCTGGGGGAGTTAATGATTATCGGTCTGAGTTCCGATACGACTTCCATGCAGGATTTGAGAACCATTGCCGATTGGACAATCCGTCCTTATCTCCTGTCAATCGGCGGAATTGCACAAGTCACAATCATTGGAGGAGATATGAAAGAATACCAGATTCAATTGGATCAGGGCAGGATGAAACACTATGGCGTTGGTCTGGATGAAGTGTTGCAGGCTGTCCGTAACATGAATCAGAATGTATCGGGAGGAGTCATTTATGAATACAGTAGCGAATACATAGTCAGGGGAATTTTGCAGAGTAATAAAATAGACGAGATGGCTAAGGCTGTTGTCAAAAAAACGGCTAACATTCCTATATTGTTATCGGATATAGCAGATGTTGTTATAAGCTCGAAAACTCCTAAATTGGGCGTCGCGTCGGAAAAGAATAAACCGGCCGTCTTATTGACGATCACCAAACAACCCAATGTGAATACCTTGGAGTTGACCGGAAAAATAGACGCTTCCATGGCGGAACTTCGCAGGAATTTACCTTCTGATATCCGGATCAGTACGGATATTTTCAGACAGGAGAGATTTATAAACAGTTCGATAGACAATGTGCAAAAATCGCTTTGGGAAGGTTCCCTTTTTGTCGTTCTTGTTTTGTTCCTCTTTCTGATGAATTCCAGGACAACTTTTATCTCATTGATGGCTCTGCCTCTGTCATTACTCTCTTCTATTCTGGTCTTACACTGGATGGGATTGACTATCAATACGATGAGCTTGGGAGGTATGGCGATAGCCATCGGTTCCCTGGTTGATGACGCGATTGTAGATGTTGAAAACGTATACAAGCGGTTGAGGGAAAACAGACAAAAAAACAAAGAAGAACGAAAAGCTGTACTGGAGGTTATTTTTGAAGCTTCCAAAGAAGTCCGGATGCCGATTCTTAATTCAACCTTGATTATCATTGTCAGTTTCCTGCCTCTGTTCTTCCTGAGCGGTATGGAAGGCCGTATGTTGATTCCCTTGGGTATTTCATTCATTTCGGCTTTACTGGCTTCGACAGTAGTGGCGCTTACTATCACTCCTGTTCTATGTAGTTATTTGTTAGGGAAAAGTGAAAAGAAAATGGATGAACCGAAGTGGATCATCAAACTCAAAAAAGCCTATGAAAACAGTTTGAATAAAGCCCTGGTACATGCGAAACCCGTATTGATCACAACATTGATTCTGTTTGTCGGCTCTGTCGCCGTATTCTTCACTTTCGGTCGTAATTTTCTTCCGCCGTTCAATGAAGGTTCTTTTACGATTATGGCCAATGCCATGCCAGGCATTTCGATGGAAGAGTCAAATAATATCGGTAGCTTGATAGAGGAAAAATTATTGACGATAAAAGAAATACAGACTGTCGGAAGAAAAACGGGGAGGGCGGAACTGGATGAACATGCTTTGGGTGTAAATACCTCGGAGGTTGAAGCTCCATTCAAACTGGAAGATCGTTCCAAAGATGAATTGATGCAGGAAATCAGAGAGAAACTATCAGAAATCCCTGGTATAAGTATCGAAATAGGACAACCGATTTCCCACCGGATCGACCATATGATGTCCGGTTCCAGGGCTAATATCGCGATTAAATTATTTGGAAGTAATCTGAATCAATTATATGTACTAGGAAATCAGATCAAGTCTTCCATACAGGATGTAGAGGGAATTGCAGATTTGAATGTGGAACAACAAATAGAACGTCCGCAGCTGAAAATCGTTCCCAAAAGGGAAATACTTGCCAAATATGGAATTACACTTTCCGAATTTTCCGAATTTGTGGATGTGATGCTTTCCGGAACGGCTGTTTCTCAGGTTTATGAGGACGGAAAAACATTTGACCTGACGCTCCGAAGTAAGGAAGAATGTAAGAATACAGCAGAAAAAATCAAAAATCTGATGATCGATGCGGATGGTTCGAAAATTCCTTTTGAATATGTGGCGGAAGTCAAATCATCGATGGGATATAACACAATCAACAGGGAAAATCTGCAACGGAAATTGG
>JAVBSK010000404.1:0-4393 GCA_031556755.1 Bacteroidales bacterium
AAAACAACCGTTCCCAATTTAAAAACACGACCTCCAACAAACTCATCATCGACGCTTACAATGCCAATCCGACAAGTATGCTTGCCGCTTTGAAAAATTTCACTCAGATGAATGTCAAAAACAAAGCAATCATTATCGGAGATATGCTCGAACTGGGAGAAGAAAGCATCACCGAACATCAGGATATACTGGATTACATCGATAAAAATCCTTTCGATAAGGTATTTCTTTGCGGAGAATTTTTTTCTTCCGTCGCCCAGAATAAATATCCTACATTCCGCAATGCTGAAGCGCTCATTGCATTACTGAAGACAAGCCCCTTGAACGGATGCTACATTCTGATCAAAGGTTCCAGAGGAATCAAACTGGAAAAAGTAATTGATTATCTATAAATCATCAAATCTTAAAAACTATCCGATATGAAATTTTTCTTATCATTTTTTCTCGGCTTGTCCGTTACTTTGACTTCTTTTGCACAATCGTTTCATTACGATACTGTGCCTGACCCAAACAAGAAACCTTTGTTTTACTATGAGACACCCGTAAAACAAACAAATCAAAGTCAACAAATCGAAAATAAAATTCCTTCAGAAAAATCAAAATTTGATAAAAACAAGCTGGTACTGGGGGGTAGCCTGGGACTTAATTTCTCAAATTATTATACCTTGATCAATATCGCTCCACAGATCGGCTATGCGCTTAGTTCCAAATTCACAGCGGGAGCAGGGATCAGTTACAACTATTACCACTACAATGATTATGATGAAAGTTACCATTATATGGGTTTTAATCTGTTCGGAAGATTAAATCCCATCCGGTATATTTCATTGCAAGTCCAACCTGAAATTTACAGAATGTGGGGCAGTATCAATGACCAATCCATCAAAAGTCGAGTAATTCCCTGTTTCTTAGTCGGCGCCGGTGTAAATATACCTGCCGGTAGAGGAGGAATTTCTACCATGTTTTTCTATGATGTGGTACAAAATAACGATTCTCCTTATGGCAATCAAGTATTTTATTCGATAGGATATGTCTTCGGATTTTGAAACAAATAATAAATTACTCCGTTATTTATTCAAACAACAAAACATCACCATATGAAACGTTTTCTTATTTTCAGTATTTGCCTCATCTTAACAATATCCGGCAGCATCTTCCTCGCTCAAAACAGAGTCAAAACAGCACCTGAATTATCTTACAGTGCTCTATGGAAAGAGGTAGACAAAAATGAGAAAGCTTCACTTCCTCAATCTGCTCTGAATTCCGTTCAGATGATTTACGAGAAAGCGTTGAAAGAAAAAAACAGTCCTCAGTTAATCAAATCTCTGATTTACAAGACGAAATACGAATTAGCTATTGATAAAGACCGATTTCCTGAAATGATAACGGAACTTGAACAATATACCGCTCAGGCTTCCGATACCGTAGAACAATGCGTTCTTCATTCGATATTGGCCTCTCTCTATTTTAACTATTACCAATCGGATTATTCCATAAGCAGAAGAACTGCGATTACAAACTATATTCCACAAGATATCAAAGAATGGTCGGGGAATATTTTTACTCAGAAGATCGCAGACCACGTACAACAATCCATCAGATACGAAAAAGAGCTGCAACAGACAGATGTCATCCGATATGCAGACATCCTGATTCAGGGTAAATCGTCCCGCAACCTGCGTCCGACCATGTACGATTTTTTAATGAATCAGGCCATCGGGATATATACAAATTTATCTGCTCTCCCTAAGACCGCTGAATTCTTCAAACAAACAAAATTATCCGACACCAGATATTTCACTCCTGCTAAAACATTCGCCAGAGGCTTACTCGGCAGAGCCCTCTCCGACCCGACCGCAGAAAAAATCGCATATGACTTTGTTCCTCAAACGGTGAAACTCTATCGTCAATGGATTGCTTTTCGCTTAGAAGATAAAAATACTGAGGCTCTGATTATGGCTGATCTGGAGCGATTGAAATTCATACGCAACAATACCGAATCTCCGGAAGCGGGCGATGCGTATATCAAGGCTTTGGATCAAATAGAGCAAACATATAACGACAACGGATTTTGTACAGAAGTTCTGTATGCCCAGGCACTCTACTATCAATCTCAGAGTTTCAAAAATGAATTAATCATTCCTTTGAATGCTAAAGAAATTCCTGATGGATCCAAACTTCAAAAACGAGTAAGCCCTTTCATCCAAAAAGCGTATGAAATCTGTCAGGACGGTATCAAACGATATCCCAAATACGAAAGGATAGGCATCTTAAAAAATTTGTCGAATCAACTGACATCAAGTCATGCCAATATCAATGCAAACAACACGGTTTATCCCGGCAAAGAATTAAAATTGCAAATTGCATATAAAAACATCAATAAACTGACCCTCGAAATTTATAAAATCAAAACTCCGGTCACCGGATACCTTGAAAACTGGAAGAAAAACAGCTTGTATAAAGAATATGGCGTCTTATCTGATAAAAAAGAAATCGTTCTGAATAATGAACATCCCTATCAGAACTACGATACAATTCTATCGATTCCGATGAATGAACCCGGTTGCTATGAATATGTTATTTACTCAGATAAAGAAGAAAAAAATATCGCCAACCAACAGTTTTCGGTGAGCAGATTAGCTACTGTTTCCAGACATCTCGACGGGACAAGGGAATTTCTAGTTGTCGATGCAGCATCCGGAGCGCCTGTCAACGGAGCAACAATCAACTTCTACAAAAGGACAAAGAACAATCCCCGACTGATAGGCAGCAGTATTACTGACAAATACGGATTAAGCCAATCAGAAGCCAATAAAGACATCGACCTATACAATGCAAGTCTGGGAGAAGACCAATCTTTGATGCTGTCTCCCGCTCCTTATATTCCCGAATATCACAGGATCAATCCCGAACCGGAACAGTTGAACCTGTTCACCGACAGAAGCATCTATCGTCCCGGACAAACAGTATTCATCAAAGGAATCGCAACAACCGTGGGAGCGCAAAAACAATCAGTTATTCCCAATAAAAATTACACATTGGTATTCCGGGATATGAACCATCAGGAAATTACAAAAAAATCATTCAAGACCAATGAATTCGGATCTTTTTCGGGAGAATTTTCCATCCCTAAAAATCTGTTGAACGGAACATTTTCCATCTCTCAGGAAGAGAACGGATACGCCTCCTGTAACTTCCTCGTGGAAGAATACAAACGTCCGACTTTCGACATTCGCTTCTTACCCAATGAGCATACATACAACTTCGGAGACAAAGTAATACTCAAGGGAGAAGTGAAAACATTTTCCGGAATCAATCTTCAAAACACAACCGTGCGCTACCGGATTGTCAGACGTCCTCA
Organism: Bacteroidales bacterium; assembly: GCA_031556755.1. Taxonomy (GTDB): domain Bacteria; phylum Bacteroidota; class Bacteroidia; order Bacteroidales; family Azobacteroidaceae; genus JAIRVZ01. The sequence goes on from JAVBSK010000404.1 coordinate 3,362, forward strand.
TTTTTATTATTTCAGACACAGTGAAGAGCAGATCGCCGAAGGATTTGTTCAAACGACAGACGATGGTACTTTCGAAATATCATTCGATGCAAACAAATCATTTCCCGACAAAGATCTCAGAAATGTTTTTTACACCTATGAAACGGAAGCCATTGTGACTGACTCCAACGGAGAAACTCAATCATCTCTGTCACAGACTGTCATTGGAGAAAAGTCTATGATGTTGACTGTCGAAGGTGCGAATGAAAACATGGATAAACTTAATCTGAACGATATACTGGTCAAAGCAAGCACCCTTTCCGGCAACCCGGTAGCGATAAAAGGCAGTTATGAAATATACAGGCTCAAAGGAGAAAATAAGTTATCTTTCGAACCGGATGAAACTTCGTGGAAACAAGACAAGTTAATCGTTTCAGGCCATTTTATCTCAGGTGAAAAAGTCGATTTATCCGTATTACAGAAAACGGAATCCGGCAAATACCGTATCATCTTCAAAGCCAATGACGATAAAGGAAGAGAAGTTACGACGGAAAAAGATTTTATTCTCTCTTCTTCAAAAGACAAACATCCTCCCGTAGCCGTTTACGAATGGTTATTAACGCCCAAAACAGCATGTCTACCGGGAGAAAAAGCTGAGATTGTCTATGGTTCATCAGCAGATAAAGTCTACGTTTTATATGAAATATTCAAAGAAGAGAAAAGATTATCCCTATCCCGGTTTGTATTAAATAATGAAACAAAAACCCTGGAGATTCCTTTTCTCGAATCCTATGGAGAAGGTGTAACTGTAAGCTTTACATTTGTGAAAGAAAACAGATTATTTAATAAAACCGTAGAAATCAGAAAAAAACAACCGGACAAAACATTGACATTGAAAACGGAAGTATTCAGAGATAAACTACTTCCCGGACAACAAGAAGAGTGGAAAATATCCGTACAGGATGCTAATAAACGTCCGGTAAAAGCAGAACTACTCGTTGAAATGTATGACGCTTCGCTGGATAAAATAAATGCTCATGCCTGGCATTTCAA
>JAVBSK010000163.1:0-2997 GCA_031556755.1 Bacteroidales bacterium
GGCTTTTTCTGTACGTTTGTCGATGCGCGAACGATAACCTTCGTCGGGTTTTTGTTCGTCGCCTACATTGGTTTTCAGCGTTCCGTTGGTCGCCATGATACCCACTCCTCCCAACGTCCATTCATGAATATGACTGAAGCATAAGATATTATCAAAATAAGGATCATAACCAGCCTGCCAGACTTTGTTTAGGTTGTCCGGACTCATTTTCACCATACTGAATGGCATCCAGGGTCCCGGAGCAATCATCCATCGAGAGTGCGCCGTGCCGATACGAGTATCTACGTAATCGGCATAAGTTTGTAGTTTTTGAGGACTTCTTTTAATTTTTCCGGTCTCTATTTCGACACCGTCTTTTAATATGCGGTAAGCGCTTTCTTTTTCGTTCTTCACTTGTGGCATAAGCGCCTCAAGTTGATACCTTCCGGCTTCTACGGTTTGTTGGAGTATAGGTTTTCCATCCAATTCAACACTGATGTTTGAATTTCCGTCAAGCCATTGGACATCCACGATAAGCGGTTGGTATTTTCCGTTGTCTACATTTAATTCGTAAGAGGCAGGCGCCACATTTCTGACGAAGAATTTATCTGCTTTGGTTATCTTCACGTTGTTGGGTCCTTCGAGGTGAACGGCATCGAACAAAATCCAGGAACCTTCCAATACGCTAATACTAATTTCATTGCCCCCCTTTTTTAAGACTTTGGCTTTGATGGGTATTTCAAGAACTTGGTTAGTTCTGTAGCGCAAGTCTCCCGAAATCGAAAATGTGTCTATTGTAGCTTCTTGCTGATTCGGCTTACGTTGATTTGCGAGAGCAGCCGGATTGCCGAGTTGAAATTTTTCATCCTGCTTGTTGATGCTGACTTTGACCAAAGGTAAAAAGGTTTTCCCGTAATCAAGCAAGTTAATTACGAGCTTCCAGTCTCCGTTGGTTGGTATATCTTCAAGCCCGAAAAGAATGTTTGTCTGATGTGTGCGCCATCCCGAAGTATACCAGGTTCCTCCCCAAATATCAGCAGGTCCGGGTAAAACGTAAGGGAAATCTTTTTTCGGGTTTGAATAATTGATCAGATAAAATTTGTCTTCATATCCGAAATCATTAGCCAAAAAATTTCTGAAATCTTTTGGACCTAAAGCCAAATCGCTTGCAGATTTATCCACAGTTCCGATGCTCCATACATCAACTTCCTGCGCATTGCTAATACAATGACTCAGCAGAACTACAATACAAATAAACAATCTCAACATGGTTCGTTTTTTATAGTTTGTAAAATATTAATTTCGTTCACATTTATCTAAACAGATAGGAGACAAAATAAAAGATCAAATATATGTCTGTATGTATAAACATATATACAAAAAAAAAACGAATATAAAGGAAATATATTGTATGTAATTTCTTTAACTATCTAGAATTCAGGTGTAAAATATACGGAATCGACAGTATTAAATATGTAGCGGAAATCTTCTCCGTTTTGAGGTTGAAAAACCTGCATACCCTGTTTTTTTCCCATTTCCACATTGGCTAGGCCATCATCAATAAATAAGGTCTCAGAAGGGATGATACCGGAATCAGCTATCAAGAATTCAAAGATATTGGAGTGTGGTTTTGTAACCCCTAATTGGTAAGAAAGATAGATTTTATCAAAATATTCCGACAAAGGTTTTCCTTTTTCAGAAAAGCGGGAAGAATCCGCCCAGGACATAATAATGGGATTGGTATTGCTCAATAAATAAAGCCGATACGATTTTCTCAGTTTTTCGAGCATCTCCAACTTGTAAAGAGGCGTATCCTGAATAAAACCGAGCCAGCCATAATCAATATCTTCATTGGATATATATTTTCCGGAAACTTTTCTCAAGGCATCATAAAACTCCTCCCTGGAAAGTTTTCCTTCTTCCAGGTCAAGAAATATTCCTTTTTGATGATAGGGATCCAACAGTTCCTCCGCCCTTTCGACACCTACACTCAGGAAACGTCGCACCGCTTCATTTCTATCCAATGTCAATATCACACCGCCCAAATCAAATACAATATTCTTTATCTTATCCATTCTTTATAATTATTTCGTAATTCATAATTAACAATGCTAACTTCTTTATTTCTTAGTTGACGAGTTAACAAGTTGACAAGTTATTCTTTATTTCTTAACTTCCTTAACTCCCTGACTTTTAGTTTTTAACTAAGAGCAAAGTCCAATACATACTTTCTTTCGCCCTGTACCTTTTGCACGACACTCTGCACTGCACCTAATCCATTGGCGCATTATTTTATTGGCATATTCCTAATTATAGAGAGAGTTATTATTTTTTGCAAATGTAAACATTATTTGATTATCTTTATCGACTCAATCAATCAACACGGATTATGAAATCTTTGATAAGCTACTGCTTTGTTTTAATTGCATTTATGATGTTTCTTCAATGTAATTCCAGCAAAAAAACCGGAGGAAGCGAACACAAAGGCGTCGGGAAAACGATCGAAACCTCGATGGGAAATATCCAAATCTTACTGTATGACGAAACTCCCATGCATCGTGATAATTTTATCAATTTGTGCAAAAAAAAGCATTATAACGGAGTTATTTTTCACCGGGTCATTGCAGATTTTATGATTCAAACCGGCGACCCTTCTTCAAAGAATGCGACTCCCGGCATCCTGTATGGAAAGGGAGATGTATCGTATACAATTCCCTCCGAATTCAATTCCAAATTTTTTCATAAAAAAGGAGCGATAGCCGCCGCCCGGTTGGGTGATGATATAAATCCGGAAAAAGAATCTTCCGGCTCCCAGTTTTATATCGTGACAGGAAGAATATTTTCGCTCTCTGAGTTAAAAGATCTGGAAGCCATGATGCAAACAAGAAATCCGGGATTTACGTTCTCACAGGAAGCCATCGAAGCATATACCACCATCGGGGGGACTCCGCATCTGGATGGTTCATACACGGTATTCGGAGAGGTCACGAATGGGATGAATCTGGTGGAAAATATATC
>JAVBSK010000175.1:0-4900 GCA_031556755.1 Bacteroidales bacterium
TCCGGTTGGGATTTTTTCCACAGGAATACAAATGTTCCTATCGCCATCAAACCCAACACTACAAAAAGGATAATCTTGCCAACTTTTTTCATATGATAATCTTTTATTTTTTATTCTTCCCTGATCGCATCTATCGCTTTGATCTGCAATGCCCGCCAAGCAGGTATAATTCCGGCAGCCAGTCCGGAAACCAACAATATAATGACAGATAAAACGGCTGTATTAAACGGAACCACCAAGTCTGAGAAGAAAGGCGCTTCTCCTTGCTGTTCCGCTATCATATTGATTGATGCATCCGCAATTCCCAGTATAAATGTTCCGAAACACAGTCCGAACAATCCGGCGATTGAAGTCAAAAGCAGACTCTCCGAGAGTATTTGATTCAAGATAACCTTAGGTTTAGCACCCAATGCTCTTCTCACCCCAATTTCCCGGGTTCTTTCCTTGACCGTCACCAGCATGATATTACTGATTCCCACGATTCCGGCAAATAAAGTCCCCAAACCGACTATCCAGATCAGGATATTGATTCCCAGAAATAAATTAGAAAACATCTTAAACTCTTTTTCTATATTGAAACCGCCTACCGCCTGTAAATCCGTAGGTGAAATATTATTTTGCGCCCTGAATATTTCTTTGATGCGTTCCTCTATATAACTCGCTTCATATCCTTTCTTAACCACAGCGGCTACAAAATGGACAATATCTCCCTGGTTATTGATTTGTTGCATGGTGGAAAAAGGTAAAACAACCTGTTCCGAGGGACGTCCTCCGATGCTGATATTGGAAGCTCCTCCGCCTGCGACTCCAATGACCTGATAATAAATCCCGTTAACACGGATGTAATTTCCGACAGGATCCTCTCCTTTTTTGAATAATTCATCGTAAACATTTTTTCCGATCACACAAACCTTACGTTTGTGAAGAATATCTATATCGTTGATGAAACGTCCGTATTTCATCCGTTGCTGTTCTACTTTATTGTATTCCGGATACAATCCTTTTACGGTAAACGTACCTGCTCTATCGTTATAAGCAACGTTGTTCGGAGAACTGTTTCCCCAGATGATCGGGGTGATAACATCTATTTCAGGAATATTTTGTCGGGCAGCTTCTATGTCCCGGTTATGTATATTCCACTCCCGTCCCTTTTTGAAACCTTTATAAGGCTCACTGGTCGTCGAACTGTAAAAAAAACAAGAATTGGTGGAGAAACCTTCGAGGCCTTTCAGTATACCACGTTCCAGTCCTTGTCCGGAACCCAACATGACAATCAGCATGAAAATACCCCAGAATACACCAAATCCGGTCAGTAAACTCCTAACCTTATTCCGGGTGATCGTTACCCAGATTTCATGTATTTTATCCGAATCAAATATATTCATTCCGCTCTCATTGCTTCTACTGCTGTTACTTTCACTGCTTTCCGTGCGGGGAAATATCCTGCAATCACTCCCGCAAATATCATCAAAACGGTTGCGCCTACTGCAATGGAAACACTCACCGTAGGATCTTTGAAAAGTGTCATACTTTCACTGTTTCCCTGATTCGAAGATTCCATCAGGAAGTTGATTCCTTCACTGAGGGCAATTCCCGCAACCATTCCTATGTATCCGAAAACAGAGGTTATCAAGATGGATTCCATCAAAATAGAAGAAAGGATGGAGAAAGGGGAAGCGCCCAAAGCCTTGCGGATTCCGATTTCTCTGGTTCGTTCCCTGACGGTAATCAGCATGATATTACTTACACCAACTACCCCGGCGATCAATGTTCCGATACCTATTATCAAAATAAAAATATTAATCCCTCCGAATATTTTCATGGTTTCCAGGTAATTTTCCAACATGTTCCAGATTCCGATTGCGCCTTCATCGCTGGGATCAAACTGATGAAGTCTGGCCAGTTTCCCACGGAGGTCTTTTTCAAAAGCTTCATTTTTCTCGACAGTATCCAATCCTTCCAGGGTCAAATGTATGGAACCAATCCCCCAGCCTTTGTTAAAAAGCGCCTGGGCAGTGGTAAACGGAACATAGGCGCTTGCATTATTGCCCCAACTACGCTCCTCATAAATCCCGATAACCGTAAAGTTAATCTGATTTACAAGTATATTTTTCCCGATAGCATCTTCCTTTTTGAACAATACTTCGTTCAAGCGTTTATTAATTACGGCTACTTTACGCCGTTCCTTCATATCTATTTCATTGATAAAACGTCCCTGGGAACCTACAATTTCAACGCCGGAAATCAATGCATGAGACGGATAAACTCCATTGAAATTACAGTTGGAGGATTCGAATTTATAACTTGCCTTGTTGCTGAAAGAAACCGATGCGGACATTTGTCCCACTTCCTCACATTGCTGTTGAATCAAATCGATATCTTTTTGGTCGAAGGAGATATCCCGGTTCTTAGGATTTCCCTTGTAAGGCATAGACGTACTGCGTCCCCAGATTTCCATACTGTTTTTGGCTCGGTTTCCAAAGTTGGTAGTGACTCCGTTTTTCAATCCGTTACCTGCGGCAAGAAGGACAATCAACATGAAAATCCCCCATGCAATGGAAAAACCGGTTAAGAACGTACGTAACTTATTTTTCTTAATTGTTTGAAATATTTCTATCCAATTATCTATATCAAACATATTACACTTCCTCTATTGAGCCGATGATACCATCTTTTATATGAATAATCTTATTGGTTGATTCGGCGACAAAACGTTCGTGAGTGACAATAATCATGGTCATTCCCGTCTTGTTCACTTCCCGTAGTATCTGCATCACTTCTTCCGAAGTTGTACTGTCCAAGGCTCCCGTAGGCTCATCAGCCAATACAATCTGAGGTTTCGCAATCAATGCCCGGGCAATAGCCACCCGTTGTTTTTGTCCTCCGGAAAGTTCATTAGGCATATGGTTCCACCATTCTTTCAGCCCCAACCGGTCTAAATACTCTAAGGCCAACGCATTTCTTTTTTTTCGACTTACACCTTGGTAATAAAGCGGTAAAGCTACATTTTCCATTGCATTCTTGAATGTAATCAGATTAAAAGATTGGAAGATAAATCCAATCATTTTATTACGGATTTCAGCGGCTTTGGTTTCGCTGAGATTCTTAATCAATAGATTATTCAAATGGTATTCTCCGGTATCGTAGGTATCCAGTATACCTAAAATATTCAGCAAGGTCGATTTTCCCGAACCCGAAGCGCCCATAATAGAAACCATTTCTCCTTTAGCAATCTGCAAATCAACACCTTTTAACACATGCAAAGGCGCTCCATTGTGGTATGTCTTGTTGATATTTTTTAATGTTATCATTTAAAACATTTTTACTAACAATATTAACGATTCATTCTTCGTTTTATAACGTAAAAAACACACAAAGTTATAATTTTTTCAGAACGTTTTATTGAGGAATGTAATTATCTTTGTAGAAAATTTATTCAAAATGAATTATATAGAGACTTCTATTCCCGGAGTTTGGATTTTAGAACCGAAAGTATTCAATGATTCACGGGGATATTTTATGGAAACTTATCAGAAGGCTGAGTTTGAAAAGAATATCGGAAATATCGAGTTTATACAGGACAACGAGTCCAAGTCGTCTTTCGGCGTTCTGAGAGGATTGCATTTCCAGAAAGGATCTTTCGCTCAAGCCAAATTAGTCCGCGTAATCAAAGGGAAGGTATTGGATGTCGCTGTCGACATCAGAAAAGAATCTCCCACATTCGGGAAACACATTGCAGTGGAGTTATCAGAAGAAAACAAGAAACAGTTTTTTATTCCGAGAGGTTTTGCTCATGGTTTTCTGGTATTGAGCGAAGAAGTTATTTTTTGCTACAAGGTGGATAATATCTACGCTCCTCAGAGTGAAGGCTCTCTCGTATATAACGATCCGGATTTAAATATCGAATGGCCGATTGACTCCGCTCAGATATTGGTATCCGAAAAAGACAAAAACGCCCCCAGACTGAAAGAATTAACAAGTTAACGAATTATGACAATGGACTAAAAAAGAAGTTACAGAGAGTTAAACGAAGTTACATATACCACTGACTTTCCATTCTCCAAAGAATATCAATATTTAAAGTCTAAACAAGTTCAATAAAAATAATCATGAAAGGAATTATTCTAGCGGGAGGAAGCGCTACCCGGCTTTATCCCTTATCGAAATCAATCTCAAAACAAATCATGCCGGTTTATGATAAACCAATGATTTATTATCCGTTGTCAACTTTGATGTTGGCAGGTATCCGGGAAGTATTGATTATTTCCACGCCAAGAGATTTGCCTATGTTCCGGCAATTATTAGGAACTGGAGAAGATTTGGGAATGAAATTCGAATATATCATCCAGCAAGTACCCAACGGTCTGGCGCAAGCATTTGTTTTAGGAGAGGAATTTATCAATGGAGAGCCAGCCTGTTTGATCCTGGGAGACAATATCTTCTATGGACAAGGTTTCAGTAAAATGTTAAACCAAGCACAACAGATGGAAAAAGGAGCTTGTGTATTCGGATATTACGTAAAAGATCCACGGGCTTACGGTGTCGTGGAATTTGACGAATCCGGCACAGTCATCTCTATTGAAGAGAAACCGGCGCAACCTAAATCCAATTATGCAGTTCCGGGTTTATATTTTTATGACAATAGCGTCGTTTCCAGAGCCAAAGCATTGAAACCTTCCGCCCGGGGAGAGTATGAAATTACGGATCTGAATCGCACATACCTGAATGAAAATACCCTGAAAGTCGAATTATTCGGTAGAGGTTTCGCCTGGTTGGACACCGGCAACTGTGACAGTTTGTTGGAAGCCTCCAATTTTGTTGGAACCATTCAAAACCGCCAGGGATTTTATGTCGCCTGTATTGAAGAAATCGCATGGAGAAACAAATGGATCGACGATGC
>JAVBSK010000152.1:0-4455 GCA_031556755.1 Bacteroidales bacterium
GTACATCCTATTCCCGCATGGAATAGCCTGACCGCCGACCAACAAAAAGACCTTGCCCGGAGAATGGCTATTTACGCCGCTATGATCGATATCATGGATGAAAATATCGGAAGATTCTTAGATGCATTGAAACAAACCGGACAATTGGACAATACGCTGATTTTCTTTATGTCCGACAACGGAGCCTGCGCCGAATGGCATGAGTTTGGTTTTGACTACAAAACCGGGTCAGAATATCACACGCATGTTGGGAAAGAATTAGACCAAATGGGATTGAAAGGCACTTATCATCATTATGGCACCGGTTGGGCAAACGCCTGTTGTACACCGCTTTCATGGTACAAACACTTTGCGCATGAAGGAGGTATCTCTACTCCCGGAATAGCCTGGTGGGGCGATAAAATCAAGAAAAAAGGAAGTATCGATTTCCAACCCTGCCATTTTACCGATTTGATGACCACTTGCTTAGATGTTTCCGGAACAAAATATCCGGCAACATTCAAAGGACATGCCGTTTTACCGATGGAAGGTGTAACTTTGGCTCCTATGTTTAAAGGGAAGAAGATAAAAAACCGTCCGATTTTCGCGGAACACGAAGGTAACCGGATGGTACGACTTGGAGATTGGAAATTAGTCGCTTCGTATTTTAACGGACAAAAATGGGAATTGTATAATATCAAGGATGACCGGACAGAACAACATAACCTTATCCGGGAATATCCGGAAAAAGCCAAAGAATTGGAAAATTTATATTATGCTTGGGCTGAAAAATGTCATGTGGAGTCATTTCCTAAATTAATGAATACCTATCGTCCCAACGGACCTAAATACGAAATTTATAACGAAAAATAAATATTATAACCTATGAAACACTTATTGATATTATTTAGTCTATTGTGCTGTTTATATGCATGTAAAGAACAAGAAAACAAACCGGCTTTGTTAAATCCTGAAAAATTCGCTACGGAAGTTGACGGAAAACAGGTGGCTCTTTATACTTTAAAATCAGCGAACGGTATTTATATGCAGGTAACAAATCTGGGAGGACGAGTAGTTGCCTTATGGACTCCCGATAAAAGTGGAAAATATGAAGACATCGTATTAGGATTCGATAATATAGATCGTTATCTGAACAATGATGGAGAACGTTTCCTCGGACCGGTGGTAGGTCGTTACGCCAACCGCATCGCTAACGGACAATTTAAATTGGACGGAGTGGAATATCAGTTGCCAATCAACAACAACGGACAAACGTTACATGGAGGAATCAAAGGATTGGATTTGGTGGTTTGGAACGTAGACAAAGTAACTGATAATGAAATCACGCTCTCTTATATTTCACCGGATGGAGAAGAAGGCTTTCCGGGAACTGTCAATTTCAATATGACCTATACGCTTACTCCCGACAATGAATTCAAAATAACGTACAAAGCCATAACCGACAAACCAACCGTCATCAATCTATCTCATCATGGTCTTTTCAATTTGAAAGGAGAAGGTAACGGAACTATCCTTGATCATGTATTAACGTTAAATGCAAGTGGAATAACACCTGTAAGCGAAGTATTAATTCCGACCGGAGAAATATTGCCGGTAGAAAATACTCCTTTTGATTTCAGGAAACCGGCAATCATCGGAGAAAGAATTAATACCGAAAACGAACAATTAAGAAATGGCGCCGGATACGATCACAACTGGGTGGTTGATAAGAAAACACCTGGTGGCGTCGAATATATAGCTACTTTATATGAGCCTGTCAGCGGACGTGTGATGGAGGTATTTTCCGATCAACCGGGTATACAATTCTATAGCGGAAATTTCTTCGATGGAAAAACGATGGGCAAATACGGAAAAACTCAAAATTACAGGGAAGCGTTGGCGTTGGAAACTCAAAAATTTCCCGATAGTCCCAATCAACCGGAATTCCCATCTACCCGTTTGAATCCGGGAGAGACCTATACACAAACATGCATTTATAAATTTTATACAAAATAATCATATTTAATACGGGTTTGTCAAAAGTCAAAATGACGCAAATTTCAGACTTTTGAAACATCCCCTTTAAATAGAATTAGTACATTTGCAAATATGAAACGATTATTATTCTTTTTATTGTCAATATTATCAGGTTTCACATTTCTTTCGGCAGACGAAGGGACTTCGGGAAAACCCGACGTAAACCCTTTGGATTTATCATTCCAAAGATTGGCAGTCCGGCGTTTTATTTTTTCGAATAATATTACCCTGAATGAATTTAAGCCATCGGAGATTGTCGCGTTTGAATCGATGCATCCGGCTTTCGCTGTTTCAGACAATAACGAACCTAAAGTAGACGAAAATTTCAAAAGTATAATCGAAAACGGCAAATTGGTTCTCAACACAAGCGCGGGAACTCAAGGTGCAAGCATATATATGGGAGGAGTAAATCCTTATGCGACTTACGAAGTAGATATTGATTCTTATGCCCCGGGCAAAATCCCCTCAGAAATAGGCATTGAGTTGTCCCGGATAGGTTTACGGGACAGAATACAGGTGATTTCAAAATTATCAGCCCGGGGTAATGAGATCTTTCTCAGGATATATGAAGGAAACGTATTGAAAAGAGAAACGAAATACGGAGAGTTATTGCAGAAAGGAGGCTTTATTCTGAGGGCTCAGCTATATGGTCGGACACTCGGAATATTTGTCACTCAAAACGGAAATACCCAATACATCGGGCACATTCCCGTAAAAGAACATTTTGGAAATATCCTCGATTTCAGGGATATCAAAACCGCAGGAAAATGTACATTCAATTTAGTCTCAAATTTACAAGGAAAAGTTGTTGTAAACGGAGCGCGTTCATTCCTTTCTTCCGGTATGGGGCAAGCTGATATACGGTTGATTTCCAACGAAGATTTAAGTCCTTATATCGATAATGGAAGACTTTGGTTTACATTCAGTTGCCGGGGAATCGACACTCCGCAATCAGCCCAAGGCGTTATCAGTCTGGACCCTTCTGTTTTTGATGTAAAATTTGAAGGAATGATTGTTTTTGATCATGGCGACGGCTTATTGAGAAATGATTACGCTTCCCATTTGTTTTACGATCGGAAAGCTAAAGAATGGAGAGCTTACGTTTGCGATTTCGGAGGTAGCGCCCATAAAGAAGGAAGAACAGGCACCGGTTTGATAACAGCCTCTTCTCCTAAAGACCCGCGAAAAGGATATTCCGTGATGAAAGCGGCGCTTGTAGATACGAGTTATATAGATGGACACAACGAAGATCCCTGCATCTTTTATGATGAAATCGTAGGAAAATGGAAGCTGTTGACTTCCGCTTTCGTTCACGGAACCATCACCTCACGGACTTTCGAATCTGATGAATGGAATGGTAAATTCAAGATAGTAGCGCCACCCATCAAAATAAATTCTACGGGAACTTCCATTCAACGAATCGGGAATAAACATTACGCCTTAATGGGAGGAGAAGGAGGAAACCTGAGAATACATAACTATCCGGGACTTGAAGAACTCGGAGAACTGAAACTTGATTTGCAACCTCATTGGCCCCAACCGGCAGGACGTGTATGGGCAAGCGTGGTTCCGCTTCCCGAAGGTTATCCCTACAGATATGTGCTTTTGACAATGGACAGACCTAATTTTCCGGGAATAACCGTTAAGAGCTGGAGTTATGGAGCTTTGTATTTTTATGGAGCGAATCCGGATGATATATCGTCCGGCAAATATGAATTTTGATTTATTTTATCATAAAAGTTAAACCATTATGTATAGACGCGATTTTCTAAAAAACAGTTCATTGCTGGCAACCGGATTGCTGCTTGGAGGAGCGGGCTTAAATGCTAAAAATCCGGCTTCAAAACCTCAATTCCGGAAAATAGGATCCGGAGAGAAAGTCAATTTGGCTTGTATTGGTGTAGGTAACCGGGCTGGCGACATTATCAAAGACCTTTATAAAACAGGACATTGTAATATTGTCGCTCTTTGCGATGTAGATATGGGCGCTCCCCATACTACTGAAATAATGAAGATGTTTCCCAACGCGCCGCAGTTTCAGGATTTTCGTAAGATGTTCGACAAAATATCCAATGAAATTGATGCTGTTTGTATAGGAACTCCCGATCATAGCCACTTTCCTGCAACCATGCTTTCCATGTCTTTAGGAAAACATGTGTATGTAGAAAAACCGATGGCGCACACATTCAAAGAAGTGGAATTGATGATACGTGGCGCTAAAAAATACGGAGTAGTAACTCAAATGGGTAACCAGGGACATTCGGAAGCGAATTATTTCCAATTCAAAGCCTGGAAAGAAGCCGGTATCATTAAAGATGTAACCGCTATCACCGCTCACATGAATAATCCCCGGCGTTGGCACGGATGGGATGTGAATATGAAGAGCCTTCCGGCGGGAGAGCGAATTCCTTCTACATTAGATTGGGATTGCTGGTTAGG
>JAVBSK010000084.1:0-5698 GCA_031556755.1 Bacteroidales bacterium
ATTTGGAAAAAGCGTTTAGCTTAGATTCTTGTTCTTGAAACTTAGGAAATTTCAGAGCTACCAAGAGTAAAGCGATGACGCTCACGCTATATCGGCGTGGGCTTTACTCACTTATTTGGTAGCAAGGTATCCTAAGACCTCAAGAACAAATAATCCGGGTTTTGTCCGCGCTTTTTTTATGTGCGTATGCGAAATGAAATAGGGCAGAAAATAGGAAAACAGCTTGCACAACTATTAAAAATAAGAAAGCAAGCAAAGCATTACAACAAACAAATAAGGAAAATATAATGAGAAAGCAATCCATATTATTTATTGTACTATTAATTTCAATTTGTTTTTTAAGTTCTTGTGCCTCAATTTTATCTGGGACAAAACAAAAAGTTGATGTTAATACAATACCATCAGGGGCAAGGGTTTTTGTTAATGGGAAAGATCAACAGGTAATAACTCCCGCCACCATAAAGGTACCACGTAAAAAAGAAGTAACTTATAGTTTTCAAAAACAAGGATATGAAGATGGAAAAGTTACGGAACATGGTTCTTTCAATCCTGTTGTCATAGGAAATATTATATTCGGAGGTATACCGGGAGCTTTAATTGACTTGGGCACTGGTGCTTGGTATAAATACAGCAATAATAATGTTTTTTATGAATTCAAACCGGGAGGTTTGAGTGCCGTGAATCAAAATATTCCGGTGGAAGATCCGACTATTCGTGCAGGAGAAGCCACAAATATGGTTACACGAGACAAGCCAGGAGGAACAGCTTTAGAACGTACCATTATTCGTTGGTATTTTGATTCTGAACCACGCGGTTCACGTATTTTTTGGCGTGTTATCTCAAGCGTTCCGGATCAAGTAAAAAACACTAACGAATTATATCTTACTTCTACGCCGTATGAAGAAACGCGGGCATTCAATATTCTTGGGCTCACGTACGAAAACTCTCGTGATGTAGTTATTGAGGTTAAAGTTACAAAGACTGGTTATGTAGATCAAGTAAAACGCTATAATGTGCGTCAAGCCATAGACCAACAGGAGATTAGTGGCTTTTTCGATTTAGTTAAACCGTAATTATCTACATTGATTTGTAAAAAAGTCAATTGACTTCAAATAAAGAATGGGTTGCTTGTGGTAAGTGACCCATTTTTTAATTACAATTGGCTTCCTCCCATGTTCCCTTGAATATATCACTACTAGCACATTATTTAACCACAAAAATCGGGAAACTCTAAATTTCTTTACCGTTTCTTTTTATAACTCGCCAATAAGATATAGCTTTGTGTTCCCATTGAAAAATTACAATTTTAATTCTTATTTAATTAGAAGATAGAAAAATGAAAAAATATTCTTTAGGCCGAAGGTTTTTTTGCAACAGCACTTAATGGGATTATTATTGGCAGTAGTACATTCAGCTAACATACACGACAGTAAATCTGCTCTTTTGTTCTCTCCGAACTAAAATACAGATTTTCAATACTTGTTAGGATTATGCTATGGTGCTTATCGGTGTGAATTAGTGGAAAATATAAAGAAAAATTGGGATGGATTCTTGAAATAGTCTTGCGAAAAGACGATTTCTCTAAATTTCAAGTCCTGCCACAAAGATGGATTGTAGAACGAACCTTCGCGTGGTTTGAAAGTTATAGGATACTTAGTAAAGATTTTGAGCTTCATCCTGAGACCAGCCAGATAATGATACTGTTGGTCATGATAAAACTCATGCTTAACAAACCATTTCTAAGACTCCTATCAGTCTTAAATGCACTATAATATGACTTGTTTAATTCATTACAGCCTAAGTCATACAACAAATCTGCTCATTACAAACTTCGCTCAGCATGAGGATGATAGATGTTGACAGGATAATATATTAATAATTGTTAAAAAGAGAAGTGTAAGTGCTATTAATCGTGAAAAAATCCTTACATTCGCCACAATTTTTTCAAAAATTATACACAAATCTCTTTAACAATATTCATTACCATGAGTAAAATGCGCTATTATCTTTTATCAGCATTTTTGTTGATAGGTTCGGGAATCAATTTATTTGCCAGTGAGGCTGATTTGGCGATTCCTGATTTACATCAGGGGACTTTCCATGTTTTTGGCGTGGAAATGACTTCCTGGAATTTTCTTTTATACGGAGCCTTGATCATCGCGGGTACATTGGGCTTCAGTTTATTGCTTTTTTCACAAGTCAAAAAATTGCCGGCACATCAATCCATGCTGAAAGTGGCGGACACGATCTACCAAACCTGCAGTACTTACCTGAAACAACAGGGTAAATTTTTAATGATGTTGTTTAGCATTATTGCTCTGGTGCTTTGTATTTATTTCTTTGGTTTATTGGGTAAACCGTTTTCCGTTGTCTTCCAGGTATTGATGTTTTCTATCGTTGGTATGGCCGGCTCATATGCTGTTGCCTGGTATGGAATCCGCCTTAATACTTACGCCAATGCCCGTACGGCTTTCGCTTCTTTGAAGGCAAGACCCTTAGATGTGGTCAACATTCCTTTACGTGCAGGAATGAGTGTGGGTTTATTCCTGATTTCTTTGGAGTTAGTGATGATGGTAATCATCCTTTTGTTCGTTCCCCGCGAAATAGTGGGAATCTGTTTCCTTGGATTTGCTATCGGAGAATCGTTGGGAGCCAGTGCATTACGTATTGCCGGAGGTATCTTTACTAAAATTGCGGATATTGGTTCCGACTTAATGAAAGTAGTATTCAAAGTGAAAGAGGACGACCCTCGCAATCCCGGAGTAATCGCTGACTGTACTGGAGACAATGCTGGTGACAGCGTAGGTCCTACTGCCGATGGTTTTGAGACTTACGGTGTGACGGGAGTCGCTTTGATCTCTTTCATTACTTTAGCGGTTGCCGATCCTTCCATTCAGGCGAAATTGATTGTATGGATCTTTGGAATGCGTTTTTTGATGGACTTCCTTTCCGGTTGTTCTTTCTTTATCAATCAAGGTATTTCTAAAAAATTATATGGAGATAAAAAAGAATTTGATTTTGAAGCCCCTTTGATGCGTTTGATTTGGATTGCGGCCGTATTGTGTATCTCGGCTACCTTCTTCATGAGCCATTTGTTGCTGGGAGATATGAGTGATACTACATTGTGGTGGAAATTAGCTATTATCATCAGTTGCGGAACTTTAGCTGCGGTGTTAATTCCGGAATTTACTAAAATATTTACCAGTTCCAAGTCCAAACACGTACGTGAAGTAGTGACTGCATCCCGTGAAGGAGGTCCTTCCCTGAATATTCTCTCGGGGATTGTTGCCGGTAATTTCAGTGCTTTCTGGACAGGTATGCTGATTGTCGGTCTGATGGCGATCGCTTATGTCACAGCCGGTATGGGATTGGATGCTGTATTAGGTCAACATGCTTCCATTTTTGCATTCGGATTGGTTGCATTTGGCTTCCTGTGTATGGGACCTGTTACCATCGCGGTTGACAGCTATGGCCCTGTAACAGACAATGCACAGTCGGTATTTGAACTTTCTCAGATAGAACAAGTTCCCAATGTAAGCAAAGACATCGAAAAGGATTTTGGTTTTAAACCCGATTTTGAACGCGGTAAACATTATCTGGAAGCCAATGATTCTGCGGGAAATACATTCAAGGCTACGGCTAAACCGGTATTGATCGGTACGGCGGTGGTAGGCGCTACCACTATGATTTTCTCCATTATCCTATTGCTGGAAAAAGTTGGTTTATTGCATTTGTCATTGACTGACGCTCCCGTTATCCTTGGATTGATTTGCGGTGGAGCGGTTATCTTCTGGTTCAGCGGAGCATCTATTCAAGCTGTAACGACCGGCGCTTACCGTGCGGTGGAATTTATCAAGCAGACATTTAACCTGGATAATAAAGAGGCCAATACGGAAGATTCTAAAACGGTGGTCAAGATATGTACCCAATATGCTCAAAAAGGAATGTGGAATATTTTTATTGCATTGATTTCCATTACGTTGGCTTTTGCGTTCATGGATCCGAACTTCTTTGTCGCTTATTTGGTTTCTATAGCCGTATTTGGATTATTCCAGGCTATTTATATGGCGAATGCCGGAGGAAGCTGGGACAATGCCAAGAAAGTAGTGGAAGTGGATCTGAAAGAAAAAAATACTGCTCTGCATGAAGCGGCAGTCGTAGGAGATACAGTAGGCGATCCGTTCAAAGATACCTCATCCGTGTCATTGAATCCGATCATCAAGTTTTCGACCTTATTCGGTTTGCTTGCTACTGAAATTTGCATCGAAATGAAAGCTTCTGCACATGACTATTCCATGTATATTGCGATTCCGTTCTTTATCATCGCTTTGATTTTTGTCTGGAGATCATTTTACTGCATGAGAATTCCTTTGGAAGATAAGAAACCAACTTCTACTTCCGGAAAAAAGAAACATCATACAGGATCCAATCACTCATCTTCTTCTGCAAAAGTTGAAATTGTAGAAGTTGAAGAAAGGGTAGGAAGATAATATTCCGGAAACGAAATATGTTGATTTATTTTGTCTGAAATGGCATTGTTTTTAAGTAATGCTGTTTCAGACAAAATGTTTTAAAGGACTTATTTTTGAACCGGATGATATGGTTCGCACAAACTCATTTCAACTCTATCATAAATTCCCTCAGGTCTTTTTCCGGAGGCACTCCCAGTTTTTTTCTAAGCCGGTAACGCCCTACTTCAACTCCTCTCGTGGTTATATTCAGAAGATTAGCGATTTCTTTTGTAGATAAATTAAGGCGTAGATAAGCGCAATGTCGCAGATCATTGGACGTCAGGTCGGGCCATTGTTCTTTCAATGTGCGGAAAAATTTATCATGAATCAGGTCAAAGTTCTTCTCGAAAATTTTCCATTCGTTATCATCAGCGATATTGAAACCGATCTCTTTGATCATTCTGTTAATTTTTTCTTTTACGGTTTCCAGAGACTTTTCTTTTGATAATTCCGATAATCTTTTGTGGATACCGGATAACAGTTCTTTCTTTTGCATCACACTCATAGCCGTACTTGATAATTCTTTACCCTTATACAGTAAGTCAGCTTCCAGTTTTTCATTTTCAAGCCGCATAATTTCTCGTTCCTGTTGTTCTTTTTGTATTTTTTGTATTTGTTGCTGTTCAAGTTCAATTCTGGTTTTCTGCCTGTTGATGTATTTCGATAAATACAGATAACTAAAAATCAATAAAGCCAGAATCAATATAAAATAAACAATATAAGCAGCAGTTGAACTATACCAGGGAGCGGAAATCGAAAAATGATATGACAATCTTTTTTCTTCTCCATTATCATTTGTTATTTTGGCCTGAAACGTATATGCTCCGGGTGAAATACGGGCGTATTCTTTTTCCAGAGAGCCATTCAATGGAGACCAGTTGATTTCCAATCCTTTGAGACGGCATACAATCTTGTAGTCGGAAGAGTAGTTAGGACTGGCGATTGTGAATAGTAAATTTCTGTAACGATAAGGAATTTTGGGATAATCACCAGTTAACTGACGAATCATCAGATGACGTTCATTCTTCTTGTAACCATCATGAGCAATGACTGTCCTTAAAACAAGATCTAACGGATAGTTTGATTTTTTTTTGTTTTCATTTTTATTCAGAAATGCAATTCCGTTATCCAAAGCAAAGAAATATCCATCAGATGCAGTGTAGACATATTCATAGTTCCTGATTTGT
>JAVBSK010000046.1:0-3975 GCA_031556755.1 Bacteroidales bacterium
AATTGAAAGATTTGTTATCGACCATTGACCTTAAAAATAAACTATCCATCATAAGCAAGTTGCGGTTTATTCTGCAATACGGTTTTTTTGACCTGAATAGTATTAGCCGGTACAGTGAGGAATTACACATTTATGTCAATCACAAATTCTATGAATTATACATTGCAAAAATAGAAAACGAAATCTCAGACATTGAAAACTGGTTGGATTCTAATAATGAAGAATCTAATCTTAAACGTTTTATTGAGACATCTAAAGAGATATTAAATGGCGTGCTATTTGAAAAATATAGCCGTTTAGATAAAGCAATATTTACCCGTGAAGATTACCGTACGCAATTTGAAGATTTTGCAAAACATTATCCGGTAATCCTAAGTTCTACGCTTTCACTGCACACAAGTCTCCCAAAGGGGTATCTTTTTGATTATCTGATTATAGACGAATCTTCACAGGTAGATATTATAAAATCTGCCATATGTTTTTCGTGTTGTCGAAATGTGGTTGTTGTCGGAGACAGTATGCAACTTACTCATATTGTAGATAAACAGAGCGAGGAAGTAGCGGAACAACTTCAAGTTAAGTATCACATTGCTCCTGTATACGATTATGTCAAACAGAATATTCTGAACTCACTGAAATGTTTGTATCGGGATAATGTAAAATCGGTTCTTCTAAAAGAACATTACAGATGCCATCCTACGATTATTGGATTCTGTAATAAGAAGTACTACAATAATAATCTGGTTATTATGACCAGTGGCACTAATCATCCGTTTAGAATCATTGAGACAAGTATATCCGGTGGAAGGAATAATTACAATCAAAGACAGATAGATGAAACAGATGACTATATCCGTAAGAACTATGCTGCAGATTATACGAAAGTCGGAGTTATTGCACCGTATAGGAACCACGCGGATATACTGCAAAAGCAACTACCGGATGGAGCAGAAGTGGATACTATACATAAATTTCAAGGGCGTGAAAAAGATGTGATTATATTTAATACGGTTAGAAACAAGATAGAATCATTCATTGACAATCCTAACCTGATAAATGTTGCCGTATCAAGAGCTGTTAAGGAGTTTATTGTGGTAAAACCTGAATCAATGGAGCTTCCTCACGGAACTAATATCGGTGATATGATACGCTATATATGTTATACTACCGACCCGAATGAAACGATTGTCAAAGGTAGTATCTGTTCCGTTTTCGACCTTTTGTATAAAGAATACAACAAAGTATTAATGTCGTTTCTTTCATCGAATAAAAACGCAAAAGGGTCTGTCGCGGAGATTATTATTCACAAGCTATTGCGAGAGAAGATACTATTAAATAATGTTCAATTTTCGTCGATTGATATGGTCAGAGAATATAGACTTAGAGACCTTATCAGGGATTTCCAACCATTTTCCGAAGATGAAATCGGATTCATAAGGAATAATTCAAGAATAGATTTTCTGCTGTATAACAAGATTGACAAAACCCCTATCCTTGCTATCGAGGTGGATGGCGTATCATTCCATGACAATGAATTGCAACAGAAAAGGGACAGCAAGAAGAATCATATCTTGGAGATTATCGGGCTTCCACTGCTTAGATTATCAACTGATGGTCACAATGAGGAAGCGAGGATTATTGAAAGCCTAAACGTTGCAATGGGGTTGAATTCTTAATAATTTGAAAACAAAATACAGGTTGAAATGAAAAACGGAATCAAATATGAGTTTTCACTACACCTTGGCAACAGTGTTGGTATTTCGTTTCCCTCCCCGAAGAAATGTCAAACGAAATTAGGGGAAACCTGAAATTTCAGGAAGAAAATTGGGGACGAATGAAAGCGATGGCAAAAATCGGTGACAGCCAGTGGGAAACCGCCATCTGGTTTGACACGAAACATAACACATACTTGCTTCCAATCAAAACAGACATAAGGAAAAAGGAAAATATCGGAGTTGGCAGAAAGGCAAAAGTTTGTATCTGGATTTAGTGAAATACAAGGATGTAAGTTCACTCTGAAGTTACGATCAGATCATCAGCGATTATTTTGGAATCGAGTACTGTAAACCCGTAAAAATTACCAGTATTTTTAGGTTTCTCAATTCGAATAATCATTTTTTTATTCAGGAGAAACTGGATGGTATCATCGTTAGTCAGAATAGAAAAATCATTGGCCTGACCAGGCATATAGGATTTGTTCTTTTGTTTGTAAAATATCCGGGCTAATTCAGGATTTTTACTTTCTTTGGAAATGATAACATCGTTTGTATTGTCCACTCCGAAAAACAGATAGTTTTCCGGAAATTTCGGATCGTCTGCAAATAAAATCATTCCGGCCAGACCATCCTGATCATAAAACTTTTCAACGGTAATGGAAGCTGTAAGTGAAATATTTTTATTTAAAAAATCGGATCGTATCAGGGATAAATTAATGACATTATCCACTTTACTGGACATAACCAGTTTTCCGTTTTCAATTTTATTATAAGTGAGTTTGTTGTTTAGGGTAACGGTATCCCAATGATTGGAATTGTTATTGAAGTTTTCCTGAAAAACAACAGTTCCCTTTTTACAGGAAGAGAAAAACAACACTAAAATAAAAATCGGGATAAGAATGTTTACTATTTTATATCTCATAATATCATAACTTATATCTGGCGGTTGCTACACTTGAAAGGCCCGTAAATTCCTTACGCTCATATTTAATACTGCCCACAACTGCAATCATAGCAGCATTATCTGTGGTATATTCGAATTTCGGAATAAAAGTTTTACATTGATGGGAAGATTCCAATTCTTTAATCTTTTCTCTTAATTTGGAATTAGCAGAAACTCCTCCCGCAATAGCCACATTTTTTATTCCTGTTTGTTTTATGGCTTCTTTTACTTTAATTAACAGGGCATCCGTTATTGTTTTTTGAACGGAAGCACATAAATCGGGTAAATTCTCAACAATGAAATTGGGATTTTTATTCGTTTCCTTTTGTATAAAATACAGAACGGAGGTTTTAATTCCACTGAATGAAAACTTAATTCCGTCTAACTTAGGAAGAGGAAAGGAAAACCGGGTTTCATTTCCCTTTTGTGCCAGTTGGTCTAAGGTCGGGCCTGCAGGATATTCCAGTCCGAATAATTTACCAATTTTATCAAAAGCCTCTCCGGCTGCATCGTCCAAAGTTTCACCCAAAACCTCCATATCAAAATAATCGTTTATTTTCACTACTTGTGTATGCCCGCCACTTACCGTAAGGCAGAGAAAAGGAAAATTTATGGGAGAACTGTCGGCATCTTCGATAAAATGTGCAAAAATATGTGCCTGCATATGGTTAACCTCGATCAAAGGTATCTGTAAAGACATGGACAATGATTTGGCGAAGCTGGTTCCGACCAGAAGAGAACCTAATAATCCCGGGCCTCGTGTAAAAGCTATCGCATCTATGTCTTTTTTGTTTATCTTTGCTATATGAATAGCCTGCTGTACTACCGGTACGATGTTTTGCTGGTGTGCCCGTGAAGCCAGTTCGGGAACTACACCGCCATAATTTTGGTGTACTTTTTGAGTTGCCACGACATTGGAAAGGATTTTCCTTCCCTGTATTACAGCGGCAGAAGTATCATCGCAGGAGGATTCAATTCCTAAAATAACAGGTGGTTTCATTTATGGCAAAGTTAAAAATTAAAAATATATTAGGAGGAATAGGAAAAGGAGTATTATATCTGATATGTGTGATTCTTTTTCTTTTTCTGTCATTACTTGTTATAATCAATTTACCTCCGGTAAAGGAAAAAATAGCCCAAAAGGGAATAGAATTTTTAAATACGCAATTTAAAACTCAGATTTCCGCCCAAAGCGTGGAGGTGGATTACTTCGGAAATCTGGTTTTTCACGGAGTATCTGCAAAAGATCATCACAGTTATGATTTTATCAAAATAGGAGAACTCAAAGGTTACACCAGTAATGGTTCTCTGAGTAAA